>CANIMS010000139.1 GCA_947468785.1 Betaproteobacteria bacterium | reverse complement strand
GAGGTGAGGGGGGATTTTCTCATGGGGGTTAGCACCAAAAGTCTGCGTTCGATCGACATATTCGGAATTACCAATGCTTCATCGGCCAACAAGCGCCAATCCTCCATGCAGACGCCTGCCATTTCTTCATCTGCACGCTTAGATTTCATTGCAAACACTAGGCCATCTGGCTTAAGCAGGGGCAAAGAAAGTTCTAAAAATCGCGCAAGGTTGGTAAATGCACGAGAAATAACGGCATCAAATTGACCCGCTTGCTGCATAGCAACATTTTCGACTCTTTCGCTCAACACTTCTACGTTTTTCAGTTTGAGCTTACCTCGCACATGCTGCAAAAAGGCAGTCTTCTTTCTGATTGCCTCAATCAGGGTTAAGTGCCATTGTGGCTGAACAATTGCAATTGGAATAGCGGGCAACCCGCCACCAGACCCTAAATCGGCAATCTTGGGGGTCGCCCCCTTTAAAAATTGCCTTAAAACCGGTAAAACAGCAATAGAATCAATGAGATGCAGTCGGACAGAATCCTTTTGATCCTCGATTGCAGTTAAATTATGAACCTGATTCCAGCGCCCCATTTCTTGTAAAAAAAGCTCAAGATCAGCAATATTAGAGGGACTTAAATTCAAGCCCACTTCCTCAATCCCAAGCGCCAGCAAGTCTTCGGTCATGCTGTTTCTTGGGTGCGCCCCAAACCCTTTTTAAGGTGTACCAAGAGCAATGAAAGGGCTGCGGGAGTAACCCCGGAAATCCTGCCAGCCTGTCCCAAGGTGCTTGGTTTGTGCATATTGAGCTTTTGTTGAACCTCTTTTGAGAGGCCCAATACTTGTGAATAGTCCAGCGTTTCAGGGAGGGGATAGTTTTCGTTATGCTCTTGACGAGCAATCTCTAGGGCCTGACGATCAATATAGCCCTGATATTTAACCGAAATCTCTACTTGGTCGCTAATTTGCTGCGCCAATCCTAGGTCTTGATCTAGCGCGCCCGGCGACCATAATCCACCAGCAATGCCAATAATTGCCTCATAAGTAATGCCTGGGCGCCTTAAAAGCTCTGTCAAGCTACATTCGTGCGACAAATCTTGCCCTAATAATTTTGAAACAAGGGGGGCTGCTTCGTGTTTTGGTCCAATCCAAATATCTTGTAAACGAGATGTTTCACGTGAAACAGCCTCTTGTTTGCGACAAAAAACCTCCCAACGATAGTCGTCAACCAAACCAAACTCACGTCCAATGGTGGTCAGTCTCATATCGGCGTTATCTTCACGTAGGCTCAGCCGATATTCAGCTCGGCTGGTAAACATCCGATAGGGCTCTTGAACCCCTCGAGTGATCAAATCGTCAACCAACACACCAATGTAAGACTCGCTACGTTTAGGCAGCCATGGCTCCTTACCCTTGGCCGCTAAGCCAGCATTAATGCCCGCCAGCATGCCTTGAGCCGCTGCCTCTTCATAGCCAGTTGTCCCATTGATTTGGCCAGCAAAATACAAGCCAGCGATCGCTTTTGTCTCAAGACTATGGCGTAAATGGCGCGGATCGAAGAAGTCATATTCAATTGCATAGCCTGGGCGCAAAATCACAGCGGACTCTAATCCTCGTATGCTTCTGACCAAATCCCACTGAATATCAAAAGGCAGACTGGTTGAAATGCCGTTGGGATAAAACTCATTTGTGGTGAGGCCTTCGGGCTCTAAAAAAATCTGATGGCTATTTCTAGATGCAAAGCGATGAATCTTGTCTTCAATCGAAGGGCAGTAGCGGGGCCCAACCCCTTCAATCAATCCCGTATACATTGGGGAGCGGTCTAAACCACCACGAATAATGTCGTGGGTTTTTTCATTGGTATGGGTTATCCAGCAAGGAACTTGCTTAGGATGTTGCTCGGGACGCCCCAAATAAGAAAAAACGGGGACTGGATCTAAATCTCCAGGCTGTTCTAGCATTACTGAAAAATCAATTGTTCGACCGTCAATACGGGGAGGGGTACCTGTCTTTAGCCGTCCTTGCGGTAGCTTTAGCTCCTTTAATCGAGCGGATAAAGAAACTGCGGCCGGATCGCCAGCGCGACCGCCAGCATAATTATTGAGGCCTACATGAATCTTTCCATCCAAAAAGGTGCCAGCAGTCAAGACCACTTTCTTGGCAATAAACTCCAAGCCCATTTGCGTCACTACGCCATGAACTTCATCCCCTTTAACCAGCAAATCATCTACTGCCGCCTGAAAAAGGGTCAGATTTTCTTGATTCTCTAGACGGCGGCGAATAGCTGCCTTATACAAAATACGGTCGCCTTGAGCGCGGGTTGCCCTGACAGCAGGGCCTTTACTAGAATTTAAGATGCGAAATTGAATGCCGGCCTCGTCAGTAGCGGCAGCCATGGCGCCGCCCATGGCATCAATTTCTTTTACAAGATGGCCCTTGCCGATGCCCCCAATGGATGGGTTACAGCTCATGGCGCCCAAATTTTCGATGCTATGGGTAATGAGTAGTGTGTCGCAACCCATGCGTGCAGATGCAAGAGCGGCCTCTGTCCCAGCATGACCACCTCCCACAACAATGACATCGAAATTTTTTGAATACCGCATGATTTGCCTCAGATAGGGCGATGATCATAGCATTTTGTTTGTTTCACGTGAAACAAAGACTATCAAAATAGAGGCGGCTTAAGGCTAAATTTTATAAGTCATTGATTTAATTCAAGAAATAAGCATTCCATGCAGACTTCAGAATTAAGATGCTCACAATAAGCAGGAAAGCCTTTCTCACAAAAACACTTCCGTGTTGAATTGCAAGTCGACTGCCGAATTGGCTACCCACAGTATTGGCAACCATCATTGCCAACCCAAGGGGCCAATAAATTTGGCCAAGACTAGCCAACATCAGAACAGCTGCTGCATTGGTTGCAACATTCACCAGCTTAGTTGCTGCAGAGGCGTGTAAAAAATCAAACCCAAAAAAACGTACAAAACCAAAAAGCAAAAAGCTGCCAGTACCAGGACCAAAGAAGCCATCGTAAAAACCAATAGTTAATCCTAGCAATACACCCTTAATTTGTTGATGTCTACCAACCCCCTTGGGCGCGTGTATCGCTCCTAGTGAAGGTTGAAACCAGGTGTAAAGCAGAAGAAAGAGCAAAAGAAATGGCAAGGCTTTGCGTAAGGGCTCAGCAGGAAAATTGCTCACTGCATTAGCCCCTAAAAGCGAGCCGATAAAACCGGCCACAATCGCTGGCACAACAACCGCCCACGGCAAAGAAACATGTCGCAAATATCGACGCGCAGCATTAACAGTGCCCCCAATCGCTGAAACTTTGTTGGTAGCAAGCAATGTTGCGGGATGCTCGTTGGGGTAAGCAGCAAATAGAGCGGGAACCTGAATTAGGCCTCCGCCACCAGCCACAGCATCGACTAAGCCAGCGAAAAAAGCCATCGCCAATAGCAAGGGCCAAATGAAAATTGAAAATTCGATAACAGGCTCAATTAAAAAATAATCGTAAGGTCTTACGTGGTGGCCTTATTCAAAATGTATTTTAGTCATAGGAAATTTTAAGTGTAATTTCAGTTTTACCTGCCATTACAATGAAGCGATGGACTTCTCTTTAACGCCCAAACTAGAAGGGTTGCGGGATCGGACGCGAGCATTTATTCGCGATCAAGTGATTCCGTTCGAAAAAGACCCGCGACAAAATGAGCATGGCCCCGGCAAGGATCTCCGCAAAGAATTAATTGAGCTAGCGCGTAAGGCGGGATTACTAACGCCCCATGCCTCTGTTGAAATGGGCGGCTTAGGTTTGAGTCATATAGAAAAAGCGATCGTTTTTGAAGAGGCCGGCTACTCTTCATTGGGGCCGACTGCCATGAACATCCACGCCCCCGACGAGGGGAATATTCATCTGCTGGAAGAAATTGCTACTCCAGAACAAAAAGAGCGTTGGCTTCGCCCCTTAGTTGCAGGAAAAATTCGTTCGTGCTTTGCCATGACAGAACCCTCTCCCGGTGCTGGCTCAGACCCCTCAATGCTCATGACCACAGCCACTAAAGATGGTGAAGGCTATCTTATTAATGGTCAAAAGTGGTTTATTACTGGGGCTGATGGTGCCGACTTTGTCATCATCATGGCTCGCGGGGAAGACGGCTCTGCAACCATGTTTTTATCAGACATGAATGCACCTGGCATTGAGCTTATTCGAAATATGGATGCGATGGATAGCTGCTTTACTGGCGGGCATGGCGTTCTTCAGTTTACAAATTTACGCGTCCCTTCCAAACAAATATTGGGTGAGCTTGGTAAAGGCTTTAAAAACGCCCAGGTACGTCTAGCCCCTGCGCGACTAACCCATTGCATGCGTTGGCTTGGACAAGCACAACGCGCGCAAGATATTGCGATTGCCTACGCAAAGAAAAGAGAGGCCTTTGGAAAAGTTTTAGGAGAGCATGAGGGCGTTGGATTTATGTTGGCCGATAACGACATGGACCTGCAAACCTCTCGATTAAATATTTGGCATACTGCCTGGCTTTTGGATCAAGGACATCGTTGCAATTTTGAGTCTAGTCGCGCTAAAGTCGTCTGCTCTGAGGCCGAGTGGCGAGTGGTAGATCGTTGCGTACAAATGTTGGGTGGGCAAGGCGTCACTGGTGAGACCGCGCTGATGAAAATTTTTAAAGATATGCGCGGCTTCAGAATTTATGATGGGCCAAGCGAGGTGCACCGCTGGAGCATGGCTCGAAAAATCATTGCAAACAAAGAGCTCAAGTGATGGATACCAATCAGCTGTTTCGCTTAGATAACAAAACAGCTTTTATTACGGGCGCGTCTAGCGGTATTGGCAAACACTGCGCCATGCTGCTCGCTCAAGCAGGCGCAAAAGTAGCCATCGCATCACGTCGCATAGATCAACTGAAGACTGTTGTAGATGAAATTACTCAATTGGGTGGACAAGCGAAAGCTTTTGAATTGGACGTCACAAACAAAAAAAGCGTGACGAAATGTTTTGAT
>CANIMS010000138.1 GCA_947468785.1 Betaproteobacteria bacterium | reverse complement strand
TTTAAAGAGATCTACTTAGATAGTGATACCAAAGTTGCCTTAATTTCTGGGTCGGGATCAGAGGATGCTAGGGATTGGTTCTTGACCAATGAGATGAAGGCGCAGGCACGCAAGACAGTTAATCAGGAGTCTGGGACTAAACGCATGTTCTCGCACGCGATTTTCATGCCTGGAATGCCTGGTTGGCTAGAAAAAGCAGAGGCTGATTATGAAAACCTCAAGCCCGATTCGTTTAAGGGTTATACGATCGGGGATAACACCAATAAACAACTCTCTAAACATCCCTGGCGGCTAGATGATGAGAAGTTGGTGTATCCCTTTTATGAAAAACTCGCCAAATGGAGTAAGACACAACCTAGTCTGGCTAACGTTTGTGTTCATAAAGGTTTATATCCACCCTCTGTCACACAACAGTACCCACACCTTTTGCAATATGCAAAAGTTGATGATGTTGCTAAAGCTGCAAAAGATTGGCCGCAGCTGAATTTTGTGATTTATCACTCAGCCTTTCGGTATACCGGTGGAACTTGGGATGAAGGTTGGCAGCAATTTATGCGCACAGGTCGCATTGATTGGGTAACGGATTTAGCGCAGATTCCTCAAAAAGCTGGCGTCAACAATGTTTATGGGGATTTAGGTCAGATCTTTGCACAAAGCACGATTGCTGAACCAAGACTCTGTGCAGCGATGCTCGGTCAACTCATTCAAGGCCTTGGATCTGATCATGTCGTATGGGGAACAGATGCGATTTGGACGGGCTCGCCGCAGTGGCAAATTGAAGCATTGCGCCGTTTAGAAATCCCCGAAGATATGCAAAAGAAATATGGCTTTACACCCTTGGGTTCTGCTGATGGATCAGTTAAGCGTGCGATCTTTGGTGAGAACTCAGCACGAATCTATAACTTTACACAAGCACAGCGCAGTGCATTAGCGGGCGATAAAGTAGCTTTAGCGAAGTTAGGCTATGACGAGTTTGGCGATGGCAGGACCAATTTACGTTATGGATATATGCAAGGGTAGGGAGGGCAAATGACTAGTCTGAACATCATCATGATTCGCTGCCTATTGATATGCTTTGGCCTGATCTTGCTTGGATGCTCAACCCCCGTGAGCGACTTTAGAGTCTTTCAGCAGTCCGATGGCACTATTGGTGTACACGCACCTAAGTCAGCAACTGATGCGGAAGCTCATGCAATAGGTGAGACTCAATGCCAGAAACTCGGAAAGCGGACTGCTACTTTAGTGGATAGTCGCAAAACTACCAATGACCGCTTCCCTTATTCCTATTCCTACTTGTGTCGCTAATTAACTTAACAACCATTTCTTGATGGACTTATTGACGCACATTGCATCTAAAGCAAGACCAAAGAATTCTGATCCGTTGGTGACCATGCTTTCAATAGCCTCAACCTTGCCAGACTTAATGCCACGCAGATAAGTAGCAGCACGATAGCGTAAGAAGTGCTCTGTTTCACCTTCTTCATTCTCTGTAGTGCAAATTTCTAAGCAGCCATAGCGGGTTTCTGGATTGATATTGAGAATTGCCAATCCTAAGGCACCAATTAAATTATCTGGTACTGGGATAGGGACATAGGAGTACAGAGATACCAACATCTCTTCTTCATCAACCTCAATGATGTGGTCGATATCCAAAACATCCTGTTCTGTCAGCTCAGTTTCACCAGAGTCACCACCACCAAAGGTAGACTCAAACTGCAACATTGCAGTATTGCTGCCTTTGGAAATTTCAATCATGTCAGGATAGCCGAGCAATCCTTTCCACCAATACATGAGTGAGAAGGTGCAGGGCTTCACTTCGACTAAACCCTTTTTGGTTGATTTAGCAAAGTAGAGACCATAAAACTCATCGTCTTGTTCCAGACCATACTGATCTACTTTAGGAGATTTAGCAGACACTTTCTTAGTAGTTTTCTTGGCAGTCTTTTTGACAGCCGGCTTCTTCGCTGCAAGCTTCTTAGGCGCTGCCTTTTTTGCCGCTACCTTTTTCACTACCTTTTTGACCGTTTTCTTGCTAGCTACTTTCTTGGCGGCCACTTTTTTGACCGGTTTCTTTGTAGGGGCTTTTTTTACCACCTTAGTAGCTACTTTCTTTTTTGCTGGAGACTTCTTTGTAGCCATGGTTTATTACCCTTCTTTTTCATTTAGTAGTGCTTAGTGAGTCGTTCTTAGTGAACTCATTGATATTACTGCAATTTTTATCAGCAATTCCTTATCTCCATGTGGGGTTTATCCTGCTCAATACAAGGCTCAGGAGAAATGAAATAACGTTATTTCCCCATTGACTATCAGTCAGGGCTTGCTACACTAAATAGCAGATAGCAATGCATCAGCTCGAAGAAAAGGATACCTATGTTTCCAGAATATCGTGACTTGATCACTCAGTTGAAAACTTCTGACCGTCATTTTTCTCATTTATTTGATAAACATAACCGTCTAGATCAAAAGATCCTCAGAATGGAGGCGCATTCTGAGCCAAGCACCCCAGAGCAAATTGAAACCCTCAAGAAGGAAAAGCTGCTCTTGAAGGATCAAATCTACGCTGTTTTAAAAAAGGCTAGCCCCTAGGGGGACGCATTAAGAAATCAAGTTAATTACAAAGAGGCTAAATAGAGAGATAAAGATACTGGCAAAGAACGCCGTCCAGAAACTCGAAATCGTAAAGCCACTGACAACTGCAGAAACCAACATCAATACCAAAGCATTGATGACTAGTAAGAACAATCCCATCGTGATGACGGTTAGGGGCAATGTAAAGAGAATCAGCAAGGGCTTGACGACAGCATTAGCAAAGCCCAAGAGTAGGGCGGCGATGATGAGTGAGCCACCATCGGCAAATCGTAAGCCGCTAAATAAATAACTAGCCACCCAAAGTGATAAAGAAGTTAAGCCCCACTGAACAAGAAAGGGTGTTAAGTTGCCCATGATTTGGTCCTTTAGGTAAATGAAAAAGAGTTGGTAACAATGACATCCATCTTATCAGCCGTTCTCAATAGTGCGGGGGAATATCATCTTTAAGACTTGAATTTCCTGACCCACCACTACCAGCCTGTTCTTTGATGGCTTTAAGTTCTCGATACAGAAATTCAATTTGCTGCTGTTGTTTGTAGATCATCTCATTGAGCTTTTCTATCAGATCTTCAGTAAAGCTTAATTTAACTTCCAGGTTGGTAATTCGATCGTCCGATACTTGTTGAGTCATTTCTGATTCCTCTATGGATTTCTATTGTTCTATCAGCTCAAAACGCCCATCTTCCATCTCGACTTGAGGCCGAATCCAAAAATCGTGGGATTGCAAAGACTCATAGACATAGGCTGGCTCTAGGGTGGCCTCAATATTGGCTAGCATGACAACTTTATAAAAGCCGCCAGTCTTGATGTGCTTGAGCTTGGCGCCAGGCTTAAAGAGCCCCGCATCCGGATCTGCCATTTTCGGTTTGTTCATGTTCATCAAGGACTTTCTCAGTATGATCTAGGGATGGCCAATCCCATCCCATACTCCATTCTAGATATATCTCCCATTCCGCAGGGATTTACAGCAGCGGATGCCTTGCGTAACTCCTTGGATGCAGCTCAGCATGCGGAGAGATGGGGCTATACACGTTATTGGGTGGCAGAGCATCACAATATGACAGGCAATGCGAGTTCTGCGACTGCTGTGCTGATCGGCTATTTGGCTGCTGGTACCCATTCAATTCGGGTTGGTTCTGGTGGTGTCATGTTGCCCAATCATGCGCCATTGGTGATTGCTGAGCAGTTTGGCACTCTGGCTTCTTTATACCCAGGCAGAATTGATTTAGGTTTGGGTCGCGCTCCAGGGACGGATCAAATGACAGCAAGGGCTCTCCGCAGAGATTTGCTGGGTAGTGATGATCGCTTTCCTCAAGATGTGAGAGAGCTGCAGCATTACTTTGGCCCCATACAGGAAGGGCAGGCTGTGAAGGCTATTCCGGGAGCGAATACTGAAGTGCCGATTTGGATCTTGGGATCGAGTCTATATGGCGCTCAATTAGCCGCCCACTTTGGTTTGCCCTATGCCTTTGCATCACACTTTGCACCGGAGCAATTATTAGAGGCAATGAAGATGTATAGAGAACTCTTTAAGCCTTCAGAAAAATTAGATAAACCCTATGCTGCATTTGTGATGAACGTAGTTGCTGCAGACACCGATGAAGAGGCTCATCACCTCTTTACCACTTTGCAGCAAAATGTGATTCGTATGCGACGCAATACCCGTGGGCAACTACCACCACCAATTGCTGATATCGATGATTTTTGCGAGCCTTATGAGAAAGTAACCGCAGCTCATGCTCTACAAGTCTCAGCAGTGGGCTCACTGGAGACAGTGAAAAAAACCATGCGGCATTGGCTTGATCTTACTGGCGCTAATGAACTCATAGTGACTGGGCAAATTTTTGATCATCAAGCCCGTCTTAAATCCTTTGAAATTGCTGCACAAGCAGCCCAAGGTTTATAAAGCTTTGTAATCTGCAGTAATGATTACACCTTCTTTTGCTGCTCGACTGGCTAACTTTAAAACAGCATTGTCTTTGCTAATCAGCATAGAAGGCTTGACGGTATAGGCTAAGTCTAAAAAGATTTGATCGTCTTGATCCTGGCACTCCCAAGGTGCTTTGACGATATCCTTGGCTTCAATCAACCTAGCGATTGATCTCCATCCCAACGTAATTTTTTCTTGATCATCTTCATTTAAGGAAAAAAGGGGGCGTGCAATCACATCGCTGAATTCTTCTAGAGTTTGTTCGCTAGCAAGGGCATCTAATTGTTGATTGAGGAGTGCTTCTTTAATATGCATTACTCGGAAGTCATTGAAGACAAAAATATCCAGCAATACATTGGTATCGAAGACAACCGACTTCATCTAAGATCTTGCGCCTACGATTACTGTTGGTGAGTGCGCCATAACCCAGGCGTAATGGTGACTTGGCCCAGATCCGAAGAAACATAGACTTCGCCATCTTGAATGTTGACATGCAAGACCATACTACGTTCCACCAATTTCAGAAGTT
>CANIMS010000137.1 GCA_947468785.1 Betaproteobacteria bacterium | reverse complement strand
TTCTTTTTGTACCTTAGTTCCATCCTGAACTATGCCTTCAGAGCCAATACCGGTGTTTGTCCCTGCTCGAGCGCGGAATGCAGTAGCTGCCTGGGAAATTTCTATATTAGCCAATGCTAATTCTTCTGTGCTTAAGCCGGCACCGCCATACTCTTTGGGAATGCTCCAGCCAAAGAATCCACTCTTTCGCATAACATCGACGATAGACTCAGGAATACAGTTTTTTTCTACTACCTCTGCTTCGGCAGGAATAGCAACATCACGTACAAATGAACGTATTTCACCTAAGCGCTTCTCATTAATCTGACTATCACTAATCACTTAATTCCCCTTCTTCATATAGCTAGTTCCGCCATCTCGCTCAATATTACGTTTTGCCTCAAGCAGATGCGGAACAATAGTTTTATTAATTTCTGCTTGAGACAACTTTGTCCCACTTAAGGTGCAGTTCAAAGCAATTACTGGATCATCAGTACTGCCAACTCTTAGTGGAACCGCCAAAGCATAAACGTCTGACTCCCAATCGCCACGACTTAAACAATAGCCATGACGCTCATAAAATTCCTGGTCGCGATGAAAGTGTTGAATATCCTTGCGAAATTGAGTCGGGTTGGTCAACTTAAGCCTATTGAGAACTGACTTTTGATCTGCGACAGAGGATGCAAATAACAAAGCACGTCCAATAGATGTTGTTAATAGGGGCCTACTACTTCCTATATCAGGCTTTAGATAGTTACCTCGATCCAATCGTAGTGCATCAACATAAACTACTTCTAACCGACCAAGCATACCCAAATTCACGGTCCACCTCGTTTTAGACGCCAACTTTTCCATATGTGATCTAGCGAGGTGACGAATATCCATTCCGGCTAACATTGGATACCCCAACATCAATACCCCTGGACCTAATCGATACTTTTGAAGCCGTTCGACTCTTAATAAGTACCCAAGCTTTTCAAGTGTGTACGTTAAACGCGAAATCGTAGCCTTAGGTAAAGAGGTTCTGTCGCATAACTCCCGATTACCCAATAACTGGTCTGCCGGGGTGAATGCTCGCAAGACATCCAAGCCCCTACTGAGGTTAATGGCGAATTGACGATCATTCGCTAAAGATGGTGCATTCGACATATTTTGATCCTCTTCTTTTCTGACGCAATATACAACCTATTCTACCGAGTGTTTCGCTGTGCGAAACATTGACCGTAATTGTAAAATTTTTGCTTCAATACAGTTTTGATAGATCAAACTCAAATGACTAATCGCCCCCCTCTGCTCCAAGATGTACATATATTAGATTTATCAACTGTGATTGCGGCGCCATTTGCAGCCACCCTATGTGCAGATTTGGGGGCAACGGTTACAAAAATTGAATTGCCGGATGGGTCTGATGCGCTGAGGGGGTTGGCACCGACTACGCCTGAGCATGCTCTCTACTGGAAAACCGTTAATCGCGGCAAAAAAGGAATCACGCTAGATGTAAGAACAGCTAGAGGGAAAGAATTATTTTTAAAAGCCATCGAAAAAACTGATGTATTAGTAGAAAACTTTAGAACGGGCACGCTAGATCGCTGGGGATTTAGCCTAAACACTTTATTGACTGCAAATCCAAACTTGATTGTTTTGAGATTGACTGGATTTGGGCAAACAGGTCCATATGCAGAGCGTCCTGGATTCGCCAGAATTTTTGAAGCAATGAGTGGCCTTACTAATCTCATTGGAACACCTGAAAGTGGGCCTCAACACCCCAATCTTCCAATTGGAGATTTAATTGCGGGTTTGTTTGGCGCTTTTAGTATTTCTTCTGCGATAGCATCCCTCAGAAGAGATCCCTCTCAAGGTGGATTTGAAATTGACCTTTCTGCTACTGAGGCTCTCTTTAGATTGCTAGACCCACTAGCGGTTGAGCACTCTTTACTTGGAGTTAATAGAACCCATGTAGGTAACCGTGCCAGCTACACAACCCCATCAAATATGTATAAATCCATGGATGAGAAGTGGGTTACTGTAGTCGCATCATCAGATGCGATTTTTAAACGTCTTTGTACTGCCATTAACAAGCCTGAGTGGATAAACAACCCTAATTACTCTACCAACCCCAATAGGTGTCTGAATGCAAATGAGATTGACCAGGGTATCGCACAATGGTTTGCATGCAATACGTTTACGACGATTTCAAAAATATTTGATGAATCTGCTATCCCTTATACAAAAGTTTATGACATCTTAGATGTATTAAATGATCCACAGGTAATCGCAAGAAAAGGAATTATTGATCTACTAGATGACGATCTCGGCACTATTCCAGCGCCATGCAGGGTACCAAGAGTTCCAGGCATTTTGGATACAAGCATTAAGACAGGTCCAAATACTGGCGAGGATAATCTATCGTTCTATAAAGAACTTGGCTTATCCGAAAATGAAATCGCTGAATTACAAAAGAATCAGGTCATTTAAGAGCTTACTTCTTATTCAAGCCAGCTTTACGAGCTTCAATTTCTTTATTGATTGCGGCCACAGTAGTCGGATTTGGAGAAGTCCATTTACCCCCTGAGTTATTCACCATGTACACCAGGGCGTCTGCAAATCCCTCTACTGATAAATTGGGGTTGCCACCTTTTGCTGGCATACCTCTTACACCTACATAACCATGAGCGGTAAGAGTGACTTGTCCCTCTGCAATCAAGGGTGCCCACTTTGCTTTATCACCTAATTTAGGGGCATTGAGAACGCCAGCACCATGACAGCTCGCGCAAACCTGCTTATATGTAGTTTCGCCAGACTGTGCATTAGCCAGCGTTGGTAGAGAAATCATCGCAGCAGCTAGAACCGCGGCTTTTATGTTGAATATCATCACGCAATTTCCTTATTGATGTAGATCTAATCTGTATTTTTGAGAGTGTAATCGCTATCTCATTTACAAGCATAGCTCTGCGTAAAAAAACGTATCAACGTTTTAGCAGCGCGCTCTTGGTTAAATTGTGGGTTAGCCCGATTCCATTTTAAGAATTCCTGCAAAATCAGTTCGCGAGACCCGCCCTGCTGCGGAAAGCAAACTGCAGGTTTCGCACTTGGTGAGCGATTCGCTAGATAAGCTTGGTAGACGCCCTCACCAAAACCAAAGCAAAAATTTTGAGCATCTAGATCATTTTGATTTTTGCAAAGCTCAACTAAAGCAGCAGTTGAAGCATCATTTGCTGGCATCGCATTTTGAGCAATTGCCGAATGATTCATCACACTGAGACATCCCACCAAACAAAAGAGACTGATTAATTTATTCATTGCTTAATACTTTCCTAGATTACCTTCTAAACCCACCCATATGCCCACCGCCAAATCCGCCCCCAGAGCGCCCACCTCCAAAACGGTCTTGAGCAGAATCAAAACGGGCTTGCTCACGAAACGCATTTTCTTGAGCGGCTTCACGATAAGCGTTTTGATTTACTCTATCTTGCTGATAGGCATTACGGGTTTCTTGATTCAGACGATCTGCTTGTGCGCGCTCTTGTGGCGTTGCATCTCTTTGAAATGTATTGTCGGCTCTTTGTGTAGCGTTTCTCACATCCTGTCGGTCTTGGGGAGTAGCATTATTTCTCCAATCGCTCAGAAGTCTTTGTTGATTCTGAATATTGCTTGGGCCAATCAAGCCTCGAGATGGATTATTGGCATTATTAACATTAATCGTACCGCTTGACCAAGCAGGTGTTGCCCAAAAAGCGTCTCCAACTGCAAACCCTAAACCAAATGCCATAGGACCCCATAGCGGGTTATAGGCTGGATATGGTGGGTAATCGGGATAAGGCCAAGCACCATATACCGTAGTGGGATTGTAGGTAGGCACATAAACCAATTGAGTATTGGGAGGGGCAATCAGAATATTCGACGCCGCATCGCTTGTCACCGTCATTTGTGGTGATGTTTTTAAGGTGCCTGCTTGTACTGCACGCTTTCTGAGAGACTGCACTGCCTTCATCGTATCGGCGGGTTGCAACTTATAAGCATTGCCTAAATTTTGAGTCCACTGCAGCTTAGATCCCATCATATTGAATGCCTGGGGAAATGCAATGAGTGATTGAACGCTGTCATTCCAAGATTGCGCCTTGAGTGCGTTTTGCAAATCTACTCCCTGCAATCCTGCATTGGAGTTTCTCCAGTTATAAGCTTCTGCTACCTCTAGAGGGTAAGTAGATGCAAGGAGCATTAAAGAAAGCAGTGAATCAGGATAGAGCGCAATAGGTGATACTAAAGACTCTAATTGGGCATTCGATAAGGTCTGCGGGGCACCTCCATACGAAGCGCTTTGCATATAAGACTGTGGGTAGGCAAATTGCGAATAAGGGCTGTAATTATTAGCGCAGCCAACTACCCCAAAAAGAAAAAGTCCACCGATACTGACTCGCGCCAAATTCAGTTGAGATTGCACTGCAAATTTCATAAACACTCCAATAACTTCTTTTTATAACAGTGTAAGTTTGATCTTCACTTAGCCCGGTCTGAATAAATAGCCTGACTGGGCTTTATTGCGTCGTCTAATAAAAAGGATTCGAATACACGTGATGATTGCCCATAATGCTAGCAGCGGATCTAAGAGGTAATCCCAAAGATTGGTCGATTCATGCAAATGCCCCGCCCAAGCGATGATGGCAATGGCAAAAATCCATACGCCTTTGATCCAACCAAATACACCGCACAACAAGGCAAACAACACTACGCCGATCAAGAATCCGAGAGATCCATAGCCCCATACATAGGGATCAAACATTCCCAACCCCAAGGCTAAAGGGTAGAACATCAGAGTGATGCATATTAGCGCGACTCGAAAACCCGTCGGTATGGGGCGACTAGGAAGCATCACGGCACTCCATAGCAAGAGTGTTAATACCACACTCAAATCACCAGTAACGCCACGCACGTAGCCAACTAAAGGAAGTTCGAGAGATAAACCAATTGGCCAGAAAAATACATTAGCTAAGATCAACACCCCAATCCATCTCATTGGTATTGGCAGTGGCTTACTCAGAGACATTTGGAGGAGCCAAACAATCACAACACCACAGGTAATAGACAACTCTATCAGCGCCAGAGTCTGCATCCAGTTCATCATGGTTG
>CANIMS010000136.1 GCA_947468785.1 Betaproteobacteria bacterium | reverse complement strand
TGATGAGGTGGATGCACCTTTGGATGATGCAAACACCTTGCGCTATTCCCAGATGGTTGCCAAAATGGCAGATAAGACACAGTTCTTATTTATCTCGCATAACAAGATCACTATGGAAATTGCCCATCAATTAATTGGTGTGACCATGCAAGAGCAGGGGGTATCCCGAATTGTTGCAGTAGATATCTCTTCTGCAGTTTCGATGGTGGAGGCCGCCTAAGTGTACGTAGAACAAATCATGACGATGTTGGGTTTGTCTGATTTGCAATTTGCTTTAGCTGTTATTGGCGTTTTGATTTTGTTATTAGTCGCCACTATCAATATTAAAAATGCGTATGCTCGTAAAAAAGCTAGACAGCAAATCGAGCATTTATCAGATGATCGATTTGCAAGAGAGCCTAGCTTTGGTCAAGGTTTGTCAGAGATGGATGCTTCAGAGCGTTCCGAACCATCATTTGATGATAGTCTTTATCACTCTCAATCTGCATCTGAAAAGTTTGCAATTGATCCTCGGATTGATTGCGTTATCACACTTCGATTTGATGAAGCAATCAGTGGCGCAGAAATTTTAGAAGAGCTGTCTACTTGGGATGATCTAGGGTCTCAATCTAGCGCACGCTGGATATGTGAGGGGCTCAATGCAGATGTTGATGCCGCAGAATCATGGGAAGAGTTAAATCCTGAGGCCACATATTCTGAGTTGCAATTGGCTATTCAGCTGGCAAGTCGCCGTGGTCCTATTAGCGTGTTGGACTTATCGGATTTTTGCTCGCGCGCTCAAGCTCTCGCCGAAACACTAGGCTCTCAGATTGATATGCCTAGTGTTAGCACCATGCTCGATAGCGCAAAAGAATTAGATTCAATGGCTGCTGAAAGTGATATTCAACTCAGTATCAATATCCTATTTGATGAGCCTTGCCCATGGGGTAATTTTGATGCGCTAATGCGTCAACGAGGCTTTAAGCTAGGCCGTAATGGTAGGCAATATGAGTATTACAGTAACGGTGTACTCATGTTTAGTAGTACAGATCTAGATCCCAATAGAACTGTTACACAATTAACCTTGCTACTAGATGTTCCGTTGGTAGCGCAGGACGAGCGTGCTTTTGAAAGAATGCTTGATGAAGGTGTTGAAATAGCTCAAGCAGCCCATGGTCGCTTAGTAGATGACAATGGAATTAACTTGTCGGAAGCAGCTGTGGTGAGTATTCGTCAACATCTTGATGTACTTTATGCCAATCTTGAGAAGAGTGGCGTTCCCTCAGGCTCCTCTACAGCAAGCAGACTCTTTAGTTAGGAAATTACCTTGTCGTCTCAGAGTCCGGTCAATTTAGCGGATCGCTATGCCTATTTACAGATAGAGCTTGCTCGTCTTGAGCATGCCTACTATGTTCTAGATAACCCCTTGTTACCCGACATTGAATACGATCGTCTCTATCGTGAGCTTTTAGACATTGAAGCTGCTCATCCTGAGTGGGTGACCTCCGAATCCTTATCACAAAGGGTGGGCGGGACTGCTTTAAAAGAGTTTGATTCCGTAGTGCATGAAGTTCCCATGCTATCGCTCAATAATGCATTTGAAGATGCTGAGCTGCTTGCATTTGACCGCCGCTGTCGTGAAGCATTACATATCGATCAAGTTGTCTATGCAGGAGAGCTGAAATTCGATGGCTTGGCAATTTCTCTTCGATATGAGAATGGCTCTTTGGTGAGGGCTGCCACACGTGGTGATGGTACTAGTGGTGAGGATGTAACGGCAAATATCAAAACGATTCGTGCTATTCCACTAAAGCTTATTGGGAAGAATATTCCTAAGGTTTTAGAGGTGCGTGGTGAAGTCTTTATGTATCTAAATGATTTTCAGAGAATGAACCAACAGGCAGCAGCCCTTGGTGAAAAAGAGTTTGCTAACCCGCGTAATGCTGCGGCTGGGAGTTTGCGACAGCTAGACTCTAAGATCACTGCTAAAAGACCACTTTCCTTTTTTGCATACGGTTTAGGCGCATTAGAACCTCAAGCATGGTTACCTAAAACCCATGAAGAATTACTCAATGCCTATGCAGACATGGGATTGCCAGTTTGTGCAGAGCGTAGGGTGCTTCACTCTGTTTCTGAAATTCTGGCCTTTTATAAGGAGGTTGGCGCTAAAAGAGACTCCTTGCCTTATGACATTGATGGAGTTGTTTACAAGGTCAATTCTTTTGCTGAGCAGGCGAAATTGGGTTTTGTTTCTAGAGCGCCTCGTTTTGCGTTGGCACACAAATACCCCGCGCAAGAAGCATTGACCACTGTATTGGGCATTGACGTGCAAGTGGGTCGCACTGGTGCTATTACGCCCGTTGCCAGACTTTCTCCGGTTGAGGTTGGCGGTGTGACGGTTACTAATGCGACTTTGCACAATGAAGATGAGGTGAAGCGCAAGGATGTGCGTATCGGTGACACCGTTTCAGTAAGAAGAGCAGGGGATGTAATACCCGAGGTGGTTTCAGTCATTAAAGATCGAAGACCAGTCAAAACATCTGAATTTGTAATGCCCATTCATTGTCCGGTATGTGGTTCACATATTGAGCGTTTGGCAGATGAAGCTATAGCGCGGTGTAGCGGAGGTTTATTTTGTGGTGCGCAACGTAAACAAGCATTAATTCATTTTGCCCATAGACGCGCCTTAGATATTGAAGGGCTGGGTGAGAAGATTGTTGATCAACTAGTAGACCAAAACTTGGTAAGAACCCCCGCAGATCTGTATCGTTTGGGCTTTGCTGCATTAGCCAATTTAGAGCGCATGGGCGATAAGTCTGCTGATAACTTGATTCAGGCGATTAATCAATCTAGGAATACCACATTAGCTCGATTTATCTTTGCCTTGGGTATTCGTCATGTTGGTGAAACCACCGCAAAGGATTTAGCAAATCACTATCAATCAGTACATGCATTAATGGATGCAAGTCTTGAAGATTTATTGACAGTTAAGGATGTTGGCCCCGTAGTGGCGGATTCGATTATCAGTTTCATGCAAGAGGCACACAACCGCGAAGTGATTGAGCAGCTTTTAGTATCTGGGATGCAGTTGGCAGTTGAGGAAAAAAGAATCAGTGCTGCTGTTGCAGGCAAGACCTTTGTCCTCACGGGAACTTTTCCAACAATGACTCGTGATGAGGCTAAAGATTTATTAGAAAAAGCTGGCGCAAAAGTGGCTGGCTCTGTTTCCAAGAAGACTGACTATGTTGTTGCAGGTGCTGATGCCGGCAGCAAGCTCACTAAAGCTGAAGAGTTAGGTGTTCCAGTCATTGATGAAGCGGCTATGTTGAATTTATTGAAGTGAGGTTTTCTTTTAAATGAATCCATTGCTTGAAAAATTCTCCATGAACGCAGATGATTGGGCTGCCTTAGGTCCTATTTCTGAGCAAGAAAAGCAGGTACGTATTGATCTAGCCACTGCCTATCAGTTGGCCTATCTGAAAAATTGGGATGATGGGATCTATACCCATATATCAGCGGCTATACCCGGTGAAGATGGCGCTTATTTACTCAATCGATTTGGGTTGCGATTTAATGAGATCACTCCACAAAATTTGGTGAAGGTAAATATTGATGGCCAGATATTGTCTGGTGATGGCCCAGTAAATCAGACGGGTTTTGCTATTCATGGTGCGGTACATGCAGCGAGGTCAGATGCGCATTGCGTATTCCATTTGCATGCGGATTCTGTAATTGCTGTATCAGCCCAGAAGCAGGGGCTATTACCAATTTCTCAGCATGCTTTGCGTTTCTATCAAGATATGGGCTACCACCCATACCAGGGCTTAGCACTTTCATCGCAAGAGCAGACTACCTTGATTGCAAGCTTAGGATATAAGAAGGCCATACTTTTGCACAATCATGGCAGCATTGTTTGTGGAACCTCAGTTCAACAAGCGTTTTATTTAATGGATGTGCTTGATAAAGCCTGCAACATTCAGATCTTATCTGGTCTGGATGCTAATCTTATCTATCCATCAGATGAAATTTGTGAATTAACTTATAGACAGCTTTGTAGTGATGGTGATGAAGAGGGTCAGCTAGAATGGCCTGCGTATCAAAGATCATTGATGGATCATTAAAAGGAGAAAAGAATGCCATTAATTCAGATTCAATTATTCGAAGGTCGTACAGAGGACGTAAAGCGTGAGTATGCGAAAGCAATCACTGAGGCTGCTGTAAACATTATGGGTTGTTCTGCAGAGTCAGTAGATGTCATTTATCAAGACGTCAAAAAATCAGATTGGGCTACTGGGGGTAAGTTGTGGAGTGATTAGTGATAAGGTCTACACATTATTTAAATCCCCATTGATTGGGGATTTTTTTATTCAATCCTCTCCGGAGGAAGACCTTTCCACCACTCTCCTTTAAATTGTCCCTGTAACCAATCAATGCATTGACTCACTTTGGTGGGCACATGTTTTGGTGATGAAAACACAGCATGAATTTCTTGGCTAGGCAGCAACCAATCTTCCATCACTGCTTGCAAGGCTTGATCTTGGATAGAGTGGTGGGCTACATAGCAGGGTAGCGCCGCTAAGCCCATTCCCGCTCTTGCTGCCGCGAGAATGGAAGAAAGGTTATTGGAAATAAATGGCCCCTTAACCTCAACGATTTCAGTTTGATTTTGAGGATTCGTAAAACTCCATCGATGATCACTTTGTGCTGTTGTGTAGATGAGGGCCCGATGTTTTTTGATGTCTTCAGGTACCTTAGGTGCTGGATGCTCCTGAAGATAATGGGGATTGGCAACCAATATCCAAGGATTCATACCAATAAACCGGGAGCCCAGAGAAGAGTCTGGCAAATTTCTCATTCGAATTGCTAAATCAACTCCTTGCTCTACTAAGTTAATGTAGCGATCATCCATGCTCAAATCAACTTCTAACTCTGGATGATGTGACATGAACTCTAAGATGGAGGGCGTTAGCACGCGGCGTCCAAAAGCGACTGAAGAACTGATAGTTAATTTGCCGCGAACCTTAGATTGCATTAAGGAGGCAAGGTCATCAGCCTCTTCAATTTCCTGAGAAATGAGCTTACATTTTTCGTAATAGAGCTTACCAATTTCCGTAGCCGTGACGCCACGTGTGCTGCGATGCAGCAATA
>CANIMS010000135.1 GCA_947468785.1 Betaproteobacteria bacterium | reverse complement strand
GGCTGTCTTTATTTTGGGTGATCTATTTGAATATTGGGTGGGTGACGACGTAGCACTTCCATCCCCCTTTCAGCAAGAGGTAAGAGCTGCCCTAGCCCATCTGTCTACTAAGGTGAAAACCTTTTATCTACATGGAAATCGAGATTTTTTAGTTGGCGCAGACTTTCTCAAAAAGACTGGCATGACCCTATTAAAGGATCCTGCCTGTATTGAAATTGCTGGCAATCAATACATTCTGAGCCATGGTGATGCTCTTTGTACTGCTGATGTGGGTTACCAAGTGTTTCGTACTTGGGTTAGAAAACCTTGGATCCAAAAATTGTTTTTGCAACTTCCAGTAGCTTGGCGTCTTGCAATTGCAAGACAGCTTCGAAGCAATAGTCACCTTCAAGGTCAAGCTGCTTACCAAACGCCCAGCGCTGAATATCGCATTAAGACTAATGTCACTCTAGACGCTTGTGCTGCCCTCATGCAAGCGCATTCTCAATCTCGCCTCATCCATGGCCACACGCACATCAGCAATTACCATCGAGAGCAACTGGGCGAACAAACATGGCAACGATGGGTGCTTTCAGACTGGGATCTTGATCACCCGGAAACTGTTTTGCCAAAGGCCAATACCCTATATGTCGATGGGCTTGGTCCGCGGTTTATTGACCTCATTAAGCCGATGCAAGCCAGCCTCATTTAGGGCTTACTTAACAAGCAGAGTATTTGGCTAAGCATTGAACCATCTGGGCGTAAATACGTGGGTTCGCAGCCATCACCTCGCCGCTTTTTAGAAAGCCTTCCTCACCTCGGTAGTTGCCAATCAAGCCACCTGCCTCAGTGATGAGTAATGCACCGGCAGCCATATCCCATGGCTTGAGATCACTCTCAAAAAATCCATCGTAACGACCTGCGGCAACATACGCTAAATCTAAGGAAGCAGCTCCAGGGCGACGAAGACCTGTGCATTGACGAGACATCTCTGCAAATATTTTTAAATATCTTTCAAGATCTTGATCTTCACGATAAGGAAAGCCCGTACCGATTAAGCAATTTGCTAAGCGATCTTGAGTACCCACGCGCAAACGACGACGATCTAAATAGGCTCCTGCTCCACGAGTTGCTGTAAACAGCTCATCTCGAGTGGGATCGTAAACCACCGCCTGTTGCGTGACGCCATTAACCGCTAACGCAATGGAAACTGCGTATTGGGGAAAGCCGTGTATGAAATTGGTTGTGCCATCCAAAGGATCAATGATCCAGATATTTTCTGCATCAGAGTTGTACTCGCCTGTTTCTTCAGCCAAAAATCCATGGGTAGGATAGGCTTCACTGAGTGTCTCCATAATGGCCGCTTCTGCTGCCTTGTCCACCTCAGTAACGAAATCGTTATGCTGCTTACGATCAACTTGTAAGCGCTCCAAATTTAAGGAAGCACGGTTGATCACAGTTCCGGCACGACGGGCAGCCTTAACGGCCACATTTAACATGGGATGCATAGTATTGATGGACAAATTAAATAAGAACGAGCTGGTGATATTGACAACCGTAATCACAAAAACTGGATGACAATACGTAGCTAATGGATTGATTCTAAACGATTTGCATTCTTTACCCCCTTTTTACTCACAGCCAATGAACTTCAAGAACGCTCACCTTCTACGCTGGATCCTGGTAGAAACAAGCCATCCTGGCAATGTAGGCTCAGCAGCACGAGCCTTAAAAACGATGGGTTTTGATGATCTACGCCTGATAAACCCAAAGATGGCGGGTATTGCACAAGAGGCAGAAGCGATTGCATTAGCCAGTGGCGCGGGCGATGTTCTTGCCCAATCACAAGAAAGTGACTCGCTCGAGTCTGTGGTCCAGGGCTGCTCATTAGTGCTGGGGCTAACTAGCCGAGACCGAGAATTTGGCCCTCCTGCTTTGAGTTGGGTTGATGCGAGGACGCTGATTTCACAAAGTCTGGCTGCTGACCAAAAGGTGGCTTTGGTATTTGGTCCTGAGCGGACTGGTTTAGACAATCAAGACCTTGCCCTATGCACCCATCGCGTGTGGCTAGATGCGAATCCACAATACCCCTCATTAAATTTGGCTCAAGCCCTGATGGTCTGCGCTTTCACACTGAGGGAGACTTTAAATAGTGACCCTGAAGAGACGATCGGCCTACCGACTAAAGATCCAATTGACTATGCAGACCCTGCCTCCATTGCTGCCATGCTCGATCACTGGCGCGATGGCTTAGAGGCCATTGGCTACCTAGACCCCGCCAACCCCAAGAAGCTGATGGCTCGATTACAGGCATTATTTGCTCGTAGCCGCCTCCAAAAAGAGGAGATTGACCTTTTGCGCGGCATCGCCAAGCAGATGCTCCTGAGAAAATAAGCGCATCCCGTTAAAATCACCCTATGTTTAATTCCCTTTTTGACCATGTCGACTCGATTATTGTTCGAGATCCTGCCGCTAGAAACCGCTTAGAGGTCATTACTTGTTATCCAGGCTTGCATGCCGTTTGGCTGCACCGCATCTCCCATTTTTTCTGGAATTTGGGCTTGAAATGGATTGCTCGTCTGATGTCGATGTTTTCTCGCTTCTTAACGGGGATTGAAATTCATCCTGGCGCCAAAATTGGGCGGAGGGTTTTTTTAGACCATGGTCTTGGAATCGTGATCGGCGAGACTACTGAGATTGGTGATGACTGCACTATCTATCAAGGGGTGACATTAGGTGGAACCTCCTTATACAAAGGTATGAAACGTCACCCGACTCTTGGTAAAGGTGTAGTGATCAGTGCCGGCGCAAAAGTGCTTGGTGGATTTACGGTTGGCGATGGTGCGCGAGTTGGCTCTAATGCGGTTGCTTTAAAAGAAATTCCTCCAGGAGCAACTGCAGTGGGCATCCCTGCACGCATCTTGCACCCGGATTTACCGCAAAGTGCCGACACCAAAACAAAAGAATATTTTTCAGCTTACGGTGTTACACCGAATGTGGATGACCCAGTATCAATGGCTCTCAAAGGCTTGATAGACGCCACCATTGTGCAAGAAGCCAAAATTGCCGCCTTGGAAAAAATAATTGCCAAACTCAGCAACACACCTTCTGATGCAAGCAGCAGTAGTGATACCAAGCGGGACTTGGATGCCATTAAAGAATGGCTTAAAGAATAAATTTAGTGCAGCGTACGAGGATTAGTGCTACCCGAGCCTAAGGTTTCACTCGGAAATTCATCTTCATCATCACCATCATCGTTGGGCATACCGAATGTAAAGCTCTCGCCACCTTCTGGGTAGCGATTTTGAATTTCATCTTCAGTTGCGGCGCGAACATCTTCAACCTGAACCCAAAAACGTAAGGCCATACCGGCAAGCGGATGATTGCCATCTAACACCACTTGATTCTCAGCAACATCTGTCACGGTATAAATCAATGGTTCGTCATCAGAATCATCGCTGGTATCTGCAGATTCTTCTTCAGCGTCTGGAATACCTTCAAACTGCATACCAACTTCTAATGGTTCAGGAAAACGAGTGCGTGGTTCAATCTTCAACAACTCAGGGTCGTACTCACCAAATGCCTCATTTGGCTCAAGTTGAATTGTGGCCTCATAGCCAATATCCTGACCATCAAGCAAGGTTTCAATTTTAGGAAAAGTACCCTCATAGCCTCCGTGCAGGTATACCATCGGAGAATCGGGTTCTTCGATGACATTATTTTGCGCATCGGTTAACTTATAGCGTAGGGAAACGATGGTATTTTTTTCAATCTTCATGCGGAATTTGTCAAACATTCGTTTTTAATCAATATCTATCAAGCTGTTACTTTATGACCTCATTTTACTTGAGCAAACCCTATCAACCGCCAGAGGCCCCCAGAAACCTGCCTTTGGACCAGCCCTGGGCTTTATTTGGGAATATTAGCCCAGATCTCTTCATGAAAAAGTATTGGCATAAAAAGCCATTATTGATCCGTGGAGCGATCCCTGCTTTTTCCTTGGCGAAGAAAAATGCTTCTGAATTAAGCAGCCCTATTTCTGCTCAAGAGCTGTTTGAACTTGCAGGCGATGAGCTGCTCGAATCGCGTTTAATTCAATCTAAACCTTGGAGCTTGAAATCGGGGCCTTTTAAGAGGAAGGCTATTCCCAAAATTGATCAAACCGATTGGACATTGTTGTTACAAGGGATGGAAGCACACCACCCAACTGCAGCGGCAATATTGTCTTGGTTTCGTTTTATTCCTGACGCACGCCTAGATGATTTAATGATTAGCATCGCCGGCGTTGGCGGTGGTGTTGGCCCCCATTGTGATTCTTATGATGTCTTTTTAATTCAGATGTCGGGCAGAAGGCAATGGCGCATCTCCTCACAACATGATTTAAGCCTCAATCCAGCTCTCCCATTAAAAATATTACAAAACTTCAGCGCCGAACAAGATTGGGTGTTAGAACCTGGCGATATGCTGTATTTGCCACCACATATTGCGCATGATGGAATTGCTCTTGATGCTGGCTGTCAAACTTGGTCTGTGGGTTTCCGCTCCCCAAGTTTTAAAGAGCTTCTTCAAGAAGGATTATGGAGACTTGCTGAATCCTTGGAAGATATCCCCGAGCTAGAGGAAAAATTTGCAGACCCTCAGCAAAAAGCCAGTCAGACTCCTGAAAATCTTCCTGAGGAACTGATTAAGCAACTAGAAAATAAATTGGCAGGACTAAAGCTCGATCAAATTGGACAGTTTTTACCCGGAATCACAGCCTATTTAACTGAGCCCAAACAACAAGCCTACTTCCGCGGACCCGAAACCCCACTATCGCCTAGTCAATTTGCTAAAAAATTAGGCTCTCATGCGCTTACACCGCACCCACAAACTCGCATTCTGTGTCTAAAAAATGAGGTGTATTGCAATGGAGAAAAGGTGACTAAGGGGCAGACTAAACCGATTCAAGAGGCTTGGCGGTCCATAGCCGCAACGAAGAAGTTGATACAAAGGAAGAGTCTTCACGGTATAGCTGACTCCAGTCTCTACGATGCCTACTTGTCTGGATGGCTCATTTTTCAATCAGCCTAGAGAGATGGATATAATCAGTACTGGAAATTACCTAGGGATTTTCCCTTGATGAATCCAATAATAATTAGACGTCATTGCTGTCATTTTTAAAGAGGAAACTACAAATGAATAAGTC
>CANIMS010000134.1 GCA_947468785.1 Betaproteobacteria bacterium | reverse complement strand
TAGGTGCGGGTATTAAGCTACCTAAGAGTGGCACTGTGGTCCTGACCGTGAAAGATAGCGATAAGCCTAAGGCGGTTGAAGTTGCCAGATTACTGCATCAACTTGGATTTCCAATGGTGGCTACTAAGGGGACGGCAGCTGCCATTGAAGCAGCTGGTTTGCCCGTCCGCGTGGTGAATAAAGTGAAAGATGGCCGTCCTCACATTGTGGATTTGATTAAAAACGGTGAGATTTCACTCGTATTCACTACGGTTGATGAAACCAGAACTGCAATTGCTGATTCCCGCTCAATCCGAACCAGTGCCCAGGCTAACAACGTCACGTATTACACGACGATTAGTGCTGCCAGGGCTGTAATGGATGGCTTATTAGCCTCGCAAAACGGCAACAAGGAATCTTTAGAGGTATATTCCTTGCAAAACTTACATCGGGCGCTCATTTAATCTAAAATCAATTTTTATTAGCGCAATTTTGCGCAGAATTTAAGTTAGGTTAGCAGCATGAGCACAATTCCAATTACCAAACGCGGTGCAGAGCTTCTTAAGGAAGAGTTGCACCGTCTCAAACACGTTGATCGTCCAGCGGTGATTAATTCTATTTCTGAAGCTCGCGCCCAAGGAGATCTTTCAGAAAATGCTGAATATGATGCTGCCAAAGAAAAGCAAGGCTTTATTGAGGGCCGTATCCAGGAACTAGAAAGTAAGTTATCGGCAGCTCAAATTATTGATCCAGCAGCACTAGATGTCACTGGAAGAGTTGTCTTTGGTGCTACGGTAGATTTAGAGGATTTGGAAAATGGCTCTAAGGTAACGTATCAAATTGTTGGGGATGATGAGGCTGATATTGCATCTAACAAGATTTCAATTAGCTCACCAATTGCCCGTGCATTGATTAGCAAGGAGGAGGGCGACGTAGTTGCAGTTCAAGCCCCTGGCGGTAATCGTGAAGTTGAAATTTTGGCAGTCCGCTATATCTAAATATTTTATTTAGCGCTGACTTATGGATATAAATAGGGTTCCTAAGCATCCTATTGCCCAAAGACTATTTATCCTGGTTGCGGGTCTTTGGGTTGGCAGTCTTCTAACAGTTGGCTATCTGGTAGCCCCAGCTATTTTTAATACCCTGACAGATCGTCAAGTAGCTGGCGTTGTTGCTGGCAACATATTTAAAGTCGAAGCCCTCTTTAGTTGCATTGTTTGTATTGCATTAATGGTCTTGGCTAATTTATTAGTTAACCGAGGTCTTAGTCAATATCGTCCCATTCGATGGCTGCTATTGGCTATGCTCCTTTGCTCTCTTGCGGCATCCCTAATTTTTATTCCTTGGTTGAACGCATTGCGCGATGATGCGTTAATGCAGGGAATCCCCGTAATGCTATCGCCATCTGCTGATATGTTTGCCAAACTACATGGTGCCTCTAGCGTAGTTTTTGTCATTCAGAGTGCTCTTGGAATTTATTTACTATGGCGCCTTACTAAAAATACACAATAAACATTCCAAATAAAAAAACGCCGACTAGCGGCGTTCTCAGATATCTAAAGAGTTTTAAGAGCCCAGTGATTTCTTCTTAGTACTGCTCATGCGAACCTTGCGCTTCTTAATGGGCGCAGGGGCAGCGGCGGCCTTACGGTAGCCTGGAGAGGACCAGCCAATTTTTGATTCTGCTGCGTCAGCGCGCAACACTCTTTTCTTAGGCGTGG
Source organism: Betaproteobacteria bacterium (assembly GCA_947468785.1). Classification (GTDB taxonomy): domain Bacteria; phylum Pseudomonadota; class Gammaproteobacteria; order Burkholderiales; family Burkholderiaceae; genus Polynucleobacter. The sequence continues at coordinate 3,539 of CANIMS010000134.1, read as the reverse complement.
CTGTTTTCACTGCTGCCGCCCTGGCAAAAGGTGATTTATTTGCAGCAGAACGACGATCAGATCTTTCAGAATCACTGGTGCGGATACCGGCTTTGGGTGATGTGCGATTAGGCTGTCTTTTGGTACGCGGCGCTTGCAAACTTTTTTTGGTTTGTTTGCTTGATCGACCAAGATTGGAAAAGGCTTCCTCCACTGCATCTTTGGGTTTCCAAAGAACTAGTAATTTGCCGATGTGCTGAACTGGAGCTGCGCTTAACTTATCGCAAAGCTCTTCATAGATCGCTATACGTCCTTCGCGTTCATCACCAAAAACCCGAATTTTTATTAAGCCATGATGGCTAATGGCTAATTTGGCCTCTTTAATGACTGCAGGAGTTAAGCCATCGCCCCCAATCATTACGACGGGCTTGAGGTCATGGGCATCGGCTTTGAGGGATTTTCGTTGTGCGGGGGTGATAGTAAGGGCTGTCATGGGCTCGATGATAGAGCATTGATTGCGTTAATTAGTACTGATTTACGCTTTTTACTTCGATTCCTTTGCCTTGGGACGCAGAAACAAGGAAAATAACAGGTGAAAGTGGGTAAGTTGTGGCGAAGAATAAATTTAATAAAAGTTGGTTGCAGGATCATTTGACGGATCCTTATGTAAAGATGGCTCAAAAAGAGGGCTATCGAGCACGAGCTGTTTACAAGTTAAGCGAAATCGATGAACAAGATCATCTGATTAAAGCGGGCATGACCATTATTGATCTTGGTAGCGCGCCCGGCAGCTGGTCGCAATATGCACGCAATCGTTTAACCGAGCTTGGTAAGTCCAATCCGAAAATTGAGTCAGGCAAACCAGACGGCAGAATCATTGCCATTGATATTTTGCCCATGGAAGACATTGCGGATGTCAGCTTTATTCAAGGCGATTTTAGGGAGGATGAGGGCTTAGCTGCCCTTGAGGCTCTTTTACCTAAAGAGGCTGAAGGAAAAGTGGATCTTGTTCTATCGGATATGGCTCCAAACTTGTCTGGTGTCGGGGTGGCTGATGCTGCCAGAATGGCCTTTTTGGCTGAAATAGCCCTAGATTTTGCTAAAGACCACCTCAAGAGCGAAGGTGCTTTGCTCATTAAGTGCTTTAACGGTAGCGGATATAGCCAAATCGTCGAATCCTTCAAAAAGGTCTTTAAAACAGTAGCTTCTCGAAAGCCTAAGGCTTCTAGAGCCCGCTCTTCCGAAATCTTTCTGCTGGGTAGAAACCTCAAACCTCCTAAATAATGGCGTCAAACTGAGTAAATACCCATTAAATATAGGGGTTTATCAAATAAAAAGACCATTAGCCCTTGAAAAAGGGTGGTAGTAGAATCAATTACTTAGGTAGCAATTCGCTTTTACTACTGGATTCATCCAGAAAAGGACTTACTTTGAACAGCAATATGTTTCAAAAAATTGGTGTTTGGCTCATCGTGGGCTTGGTACTTTTTACTGTTTTTAAACAGTTTGATAAACCCAAGGACCAAACTCAGATCACATACTCCCAGTTTATGGATGATGCCAAATCTGGCAAGGTGAAGCGTGTTGATGTCCAAGGACGCACACTTCAAGTGACTCCTGCTGACGGAAATAAGTATTCGATTATTTCTCCAGGAGATATTTGGATGGTTGGTGACTTGATGAAATATGGTGTTCAGGTAACTGGTAAAGCAGATGATGAGCCCAATATGTTGGTTTCTGCTTTGTACTACCTCGGACCAACTTTATTGATTATCGGTTTTTGGTTTTTCATGATGCGTCAGATGCAAGGTGGCGGCAAGGGCGGCGCATTTTCTTTTGGTAAGTCTAAAGCTCGTTTGATTGATGAGAATAGCAATACGGTTACTTTTGCTGATGTTGCTGGTTGCGATGAAGCAAAAGAAGAAGTGTTTGAATTGGTTGACTTCTTAAAAGACCCTCAAAAATTCCAAAAGTTAGGTGGACGTATACCCCACGGAGTTCTCTTAGTTGGCCCTCCTGGAACCGGTAAGACCCTCTTGGCACGTGCGATTGCTGGCGAAGCAAAAGTACCTTTTTTCTCTATCTCTGGCTCTGACTTTGTTGAAATGTTTGTTGGTGTCGGCGCCTCACGTGTGCGTGATATGTTCGAGACAGCCAAGAAAAATTCCCCTTGTATTATTTTCATCGACGAGATCGATGCCGTTGGTCGTCATCGTGGCGCTGGTATGGGTGGTGGAAACGATGAGCGCGAACAAACCCTGAACCAAATGTTGGTTGAAATGGATGGTTTTGAAAGCAATAGTGGCGTGATTGTTGTTGCTGCTACCAACCGCTCTGATGTATTAGATAAGGCATTACTCAGACCAGGTCGCTTTGATCGTCAAGTACACGTTGGTTTGCCAGACATTCGTGGTCGCGAACAGATTTTGCAAGTCCACATGCGCAAAGTACCAATCGATCCAGACGTGAATGCTGCTGTATTAGCAAGAGGCACACCTGGATTTTCAGGTGCTGACTTAGCAAACCTTGTCAATGAGGCCGCCTTATTTGCTGCACGACGCAGTAAACGTGCTGTAGATATGAAAGACTTTGAAGACGCAAAAGATAAGATCTATATGGGTCCTGAGCGTAAGTCTGCAGTAATGCGCGAAGAAGAACGCCGGAATACTGCATACCATGAGTCCGGACACGCGGTTGTTGCTAAGGTATTGCCTAAAGCAGACCCAGTCCATAAAGTGACCATCATGCCTCGTGGCATGGCTTTAGGAGTTACCTGGCAGTTACCAGAGTTTGATCGTGTCAATCTTTACAAAGATCGGATGTTGGAAGAATTGGCGATCTTATTTGGTGGCCGTGCCGCTGAAGAGGTATTTTTGCATTCAATGAGTACTGGCGCTTCGAATGATTTTGAGCGTGCTACCAAAATGGCTCGTGACATGGTGACACGTTATGGCATGAGCGATAGTTTGGGAACCATGGTGTATGTTGATACGGAATCAGAAAGTATCTTTGGCCGCACGAATTCCAAAACGGTTTCTGAGTTGACGCAACAAAAAGTGGATGCAGAGATCCGGATGCTGATTGATAGTCAATATGCCCTAGCAAGATCTATTCTTGAGCAGAATCGTGACAAGGTAGAGGCGATGGTTGCTGCTTTGCTTGAATGGGAAACGATTGATGCAGAGCAGATTACAGACATCATGGAGGGTCGTCCGCCTCGCACGCCTAAACTACCACCTGCAACTCAGTTTGGAAATTCTGCTGGCACAGCCGGTCCGGCAGCTGGTAACGCACCTGCACCTGCCTAATTGTTCTAGCCTCTAGATTGATGAATCAGCAGCGAGATCTGCCCGCAACATGGCGTTGCGGGCGTTTTCTTTTTGACTTCGCAAGTCGCAAGAGACCTTTGGTGATGGGTATTCTGAATGCCACACCAGATTCCTTTTCCGATGGTGGCAAGTTCAGAACTCCTGGTGATGCTATAGCTCAAGCTGAGCGCATGATTGCCAATGGCGTAGACATCATCGATATCGGCGGTGAGTCTACTCGCCCTGGTGCTG
>CANIMS010000133.1 GCA_947468785.1 Betaproteobacteria bacterium | reverse complement strand
CCTCAGAACTAGAGTACCCAAACTTTTTCGGCAAGATTAAATCGGAGTTACTCGCCCCCTTCCGTCGCCTAGGTCAAGCCATTCTGTATCGGTGGTATTGGCTAAAAGATGAAGTAATTTAGCCTAGTCTTAATTTACATAAATTGGCGTCTGCGGTTTATCTAACTTGTAATACTGAAGCTCTTTAGCATTGACATCCATTTTCTTTAAGTCAAAGGTATAGATATTGGTTGTCTCAAACATTTTGACGTTGTAAGTCATATTTTTATTGTCTGCTACAACACTCCATTCGGTTATCTCTATGCCTCCAGTACCTCCACCATACGGATTGGATGCAGGCAGGGTAATCGATCCTGGCGGAATATCAAAACTTCCTAGAATGTGCCACGCAGCATTAGTCTGCTCGATGGCGGTATAGCTGGTAGGGACTGATTTAGAAAGAAATAGTGCCCGAATAAAACGACTAGGGCTTAAGTAATCACCTGGTATGCCATGTAAGCCATTGCCTGAACTAGGTGACCGATAAGCAACGCCATCGATCACTGGGGATGGCTGCTCAATATTGGTTAAATTCGCATACTGCCCAATATTATTGAGCTGTTCACTAAATGCAGGATCATTTGTCATCACGCCAATAGGATTATCGGTGATCACTAATTCACCTTTAAGGTACTCAATCACAATACTTTTACCGTTGGCATCATGTAAGCAATAGCGCAATGGGAAAGTGGCATTGTTATATTGAGGTACGGTTGAGCGATTCACAAAGATCTTAGTAAGGCCAGCCTTTGCTTCATCTACCGTTGCAAAATTTGTCAACGCATATTGCAAAACCTGAATCGATGAAATGCTGTTTGCGGAGTCTGCAGGAGAAACATCTTGATATTGCGCAGTAAAAGGGGCATTGAGCATTCCACCCATTAATCCTTTTTCATTCATTCCGTCTGCGTATACCGATACGCCTAGTGCATTCATTCCTACGGCGGCATACTTACCAGTCCAATTTAAGCCCGTACCTGGCTTGCCATCAACACCAATTCCTTGATAGGAATAATTCCTAGGACTAACCATCATCATTGACTGGAGGGGTATACCAAATTCCATGGTGCGCCCATAAACACATCCGTTGTCGCTAGCTTTTAATAAGAAACTTGTACACATAAATTCTCCAGAATCAATTGATCGTTTGTATACCTAATGTATAGCTCTTTTTACCACTAAATAGAGTATTCAGCTTAGTCTCGAGCATCCAAAAGATATGCTGCAAATTCAGCAAATCCAACACTTCCAGGACTTGAAGTAATCCAATTAGGCATCGCAGTTATCTTGCTTTCATAATTTAAGACATTGGCAACGCCAAATGAATTTTTAAAGTAGGAAAACATTGGCGCATCATTAGGAGAATCGCCAATAAATGCGCAATGCGTGTTCGCTAGATCAAGATCTGTACCAAATAATTTCATCATGAGACTTTTTGTAGCAGATAACTTATCCCAAGCTCCAAACCAAGCATTAATATGAATTGAGCTTAACTTAACACTCATCCCCTCTCGCTCCAAAAAGGCAATCAAACTTTGAACTTTTTCATTGCTTAAGGGATTTACATCTTCACAAACATCTATTGCTAGGTCATACATTCTTGAAAATTGATCAGATGCGAAACGAATTTCTGGAAAAGTAGCTTGTGTCTTAACTTGTGCCAGACTTAAGCGCTCCTGATAACTCACCCTCTCCTTGTCACCCAAGATATGATGAGTCTGAATTTTATTAGACGCAGAATCAAGCCACATATAAAAGGCACCGTTCTCGCCAATGACCGCATCTACTGGCCATAAGCGAATAATTTGATCGCACCAGCCAGCGGGTCTACCAGTCACTGGTATCACTTTTAAGCCCTGCTGTTGAAGCTGCGATAAAGCTAAGTAAGCTTGCGGAAGTAATTTTCCATTAGTTGTCAAAGTATCATCAATATCAGTGAATACAAACTGAATTTTTGATGCCTCATCCCTAGGAAATTGGCTAAGATTTTTTGGCATGGAGCGCTAGGAATGGTTTTAAATTAAATAATGCGCTTACGAATTTGAGTAACAATTACTTCCGCAACTATCACCATTGCAAAGATACACAGCAAGATGAGCGAGACTCGTGTCCACTGAAATAAATTCATAGCAGAATCAAGTGCCATTCCTATGCCACCAGCACCTACTAGACCTAGAACAGAAGATTCACGAATATTGATGTCCCAGCGAAAGAGAGAGATTGACCAAAAACTGGGTTCTATCTGAGGCCAATATCCCTTGGTAAAAATTGACCACCAGGGCGCTCCACATGCTTTTAAAGCCTCAATAGTGTTTTGATTTGCCGAATCAATCGACTCACCCAACAATTTACCAATAAATCCTATTGACCTAAAGGCAATAGCAAAAGTCCCAGCCAAAGCGCCAGGACCAAAAATAGCTACAAATAGGAGGGCCCAAATAATCGAATTGATTGAACGTGAGGCGACCAAGATGAACTGTGCCAAAGCATTAATGATACGAAAAGGGACTAAACGGTAGGACGCGCATATGCCAATTGGAAATGCAATGATGACAGCAAAAATAGTGCCCAAGGTTGCGATATGAAAGGTGTCGACCAGCGCATCATGAATACCTTTTGGATAGTAGGCAAAATTAATAGGCCACATCCTGACCAAAAGGTCCTGAACCTGCTCTGGAGCATCTAGTAAAAACTCTGGGATAACTTCAACGTTCTTTGCCGAGTAAACAATAGTTGCCACCGTTATCAGCAATAGGAAAAACCGCAACTGCAGTTGCAATGGCGTAAATCTAGACCATTTCTTTGGATACTCAGCAGTGAGCGTTGACATTAAGCCATCTCCGATCTCGTTTTTCTGCCGATCAGTAAAATACGGACCCACCTTGCTAACAACTCTCCACAAATGATCATTGCAATAATGGCAAGCAATATTGCGCAGACAAAGTCGTAATCAAAGCGCTGGTAGGCAGCAAATAAAGTGCCGCCTATGCCGCCTGCGCCAACTATGCCGACCATCGTTGAATTTCTTAAATTAGAATCAATTTGATAAGTGACAAAACCCACAAAGCGGGCCATTACCTGAGGGAATACTCCGTAATCCAATACGCTAAAAAATGGTGCGCCAGTAGCTCTAATTGCCTCTACTTGCTTAATCGAGATTTCTTCAATCGCTTCGGCAAACAATTTTCCAATGAAGCCGATTGAAGCCACAACCAAGGTTAGGATTCCAGCAAGTGCGCCAAAGCCAATTGCCTTAACAAAAATGATGGCAATGATCAAAGGATGAAAACTTCTACATAAAGCAATAATCGCTCGAGCGATCCAAGTAACCCAGCTAGGCATTAAATTACGGGCAGCCAGAATGCCCAATGGCAAAGAAAGGATTACCCCCAGGAAAGAAGCTAAGATTGCTATCTCAGCGCTTTCTTGCAATCCTTTGAACATAGAATCAGGCTGCAATACCTGTGGAGGAAACAAACGGCTAATAAAAACTGCGCCCTGATGCAGGCCAAGAGAAAACCGATCCCATGTGAAATCTAAACGAGCACAAGCAAAAATAATATAAGCAATAAAAAGCGCCCATATGAGCCTCATCCTCATAGAGGTTTGCAAACTCACTGCAGCCAATCCTCGCCCCCATATATTTTTTGGAGAATGGAATCACTTAATTCCTTAGGCGAGTCATCATAAATAATCTGACCATCTGACATGCCGATAATGCGAACTGCAAATCTTTTAGCCAATTCAACATCATGCATATTAACCAGGACTGGAATGCCTAAGCGCTCACCTAAATCCTTCAACAACTGCATAATTTCAACAGATGTTTTTGGATCCAAGGAAGAGGTGGGTTCATCTGCCAATAGTAATTTTGGGCTTTGCATAATAGATCGAGCAATGCCTACTCGCTGACGCTGCCCCCCAGAAAGAGAATCAGCCCTTTGATTTTCGAATCCATGCAAGCCAATTAAATCTAGCAACTCATACGCGCGCTCGATATCAGCAGCTGGATATCGCCTTAACCAGGCGTTGAATGCCGAAACATAGCCCAATCGCCCAGATAAAATATTTTCCATCACAGTCAGGCGCTCTACCAAGTTATATTCTTGGAATACCATCCCGATTTCGCGTCGGACTTTACGGAGAGCACTCGAGTTTAGAGTGACAATATCTTTTCCATAAAAATCAATAGAGCCCTTCGTGGGCTCTACTAGGCGATTGATGCACCTGATTAAAGTGGACTTACCAGTGCCAGAAGGTCCAATGATGGCAACCAATCCGCTGGCTTTAACCTCGAGATTAATATCCTTTAAAACAGGCTTATTAGAAACATACTCCTTATAAAGGTGACTAATCCTAAGGTGAATTTGAGTTTCAGCCATTTAGTTTTTTGCAGCTGCTGCCTTGTTACGTGCCTCTTCCTCTCGTGCAGACTCTTTATCATATCCACTGCGATCGAATTTCTCACCACCAGCCTCAGCTACTTGACGAACGATTGCCCAATCTTTCTTAAAGTTAACTGGGTAAAAACGATCAGCCCCGTCAAATGCTTTTTGCATCTCATCGGTAAAACGATAGTCATAGAAGCACTTTACTAATTGATCCCTAAATTTTGGCTCTAAGTTATAAGCATAGGCAAATGAAGAGGTTGGAAACTTAGCGCTCTTATAGATCACCCTAAAATCATCTTCATTAATTTGGCCGCGCTTTGCCATGCGATAGTAGACATCAGATGCAACTGCAGCACCATCATAATCACCGGATTTCACACCAAGAATAGATTGATCATGTTTGCCAGAAAAGAGAATGTTGTAATCCTTTCCTGGTGCTAAGCCCTCTTTTGGAAATAATGCCATTGGGGCCATATGTCCAGAATTTGAAGAGGGGGAGGTATGGGCAAATTTCTTGCCCTTGAGGTCTGCCAGTTTTTTATAAGGACTGTCTTTCTTCACAACGACTAACAAGTTGTAACCTTGAAATTCCTTCTCAGTTCCCTTTACTGCAAATGGAACTGCGCCAGCGATATTGACAGCAAATGCAGTGGGCCCAGTAGAAAAACCAGCAACATGAAGGCGACCTGATCTCATGGCCTCAATTTCTGCTGCATTGGATTGAACTTGATAAAAAACAACTTTCTTTGCAGTGCACTGTCCTAAATATTCAGTAAAGGGCTTAAATATCTTCTCGTAGACCGCTGGATCCTCAACAGGAGTATAGGTAAACACAATCGTTGAAGGCGTTTTAAGCAGCTTTGGATCCGTCGGAGTATCAGCAACTAAATCTCCGTTTTGAT
>CANIMS010000132.1 GCA_947468785.1 Betaproteobacteria bacterium | reverse complement strand
CCCCATGAAGCTGGGTAGCAAATGTCTAATTCGTAAGAGCGGAATTTACCGTTGGTGTAATGACCAATATGACGGATCTTGGTGATGTCCTCAAAATCTAAAATAGGCTGACTTACTTCTAGACGCATCGGTGGATTGATATTGTTGGTATCTAGTAAATTGGGTTTTGGCCCAATGAATGACACCAAAGACATCACCATGTTTTCGCGAATAGAGTCAATCGGAGGATTGGTCACTTGCGCAAATAATTGCTTGAAGTAGTTATATAGAGGTTTATTTTTATTAGAGAGAACAGCCAATGGACTGTCATTCCCCATGGATCCAATTGCTTCTTCGCCATTCATGGCCATGGGAGCCATAAGATATTTGATGTCCTCTTGGGTATAACCAAAGGCTTGCTGACGATCTAATAATTTTGCAGCTGGACGAATGGTAGTTTTTTCATCCACTAAATCCGCTTTAGTTGCATCAACCTCATCTAACTTAACGCGGACAGCATCAATCCAACTCTTGTAGGGCTTTGCTTTTGAAACAGCATCTTTCAACTCAACGTCATCAATGATACGTCCTTGCTCCATATCAATCATGAACATCTTGCCTGGTTGCAAGCGCCATTTTTGGACAATTTTGCTTTCAGGAATAGGTAACACACCTGCCTCAGAACCCATAATGACCAAGTCATCATCAGTGACGTAATAGCGGGCTGGGCGCAAACCATTTCGATCGAGCGTTGCGCCAATTTGACGACCATCTGTAAATGCCATTGCGGCAGGGCCATCCCATGGTTCCATCATTGCTGCGTGATATTCATAGAAAGCGCGGCGATTGTCATCCATTAATGCATGCTGTTCCCATGCTTCAGGAATCATCATCATCATGGCTTGTGCCAAGGGATAACCAGACATGACTAATAACTCTAAACAGTTATCAAAGCAGGCTGTATCAGACTGGCCTGGATAGATCAAAGGCCATAATTTTTTCAAGTCATCGCCCAGTACCGGAGAACTAATTGCACCCTCACGTGCGTTAACCCAGTTCACATTTCCCTTAACGGTATTGATCTCGCCGTTATGCGCAATCATGCGATAGGGGTGGGCCAATTCCCATGCAGGGAATGTATTGGTTGAGAATCGTTGATGCACCAGGGCTAGAGCTGAAACAGTACGTGGATCCTGGAGATCTTGGTAATAAGCCCCTACCTGATTTGCCAATAACAAACCTTTATAAACAATGGTTCGTGCAGACATGGAGGCTACGAAATATTCTTTGCCATGTTTTAAATGTAGATCTTGAATAGCGTGACTGGCTGTTTTGCGAATTACGTACAACTTACGTTCAAGTGCATCTGTTGTCATGATGTCGCGACCACGACCAATAAATATTTGGCGAATGAATGGCTCAGTCATTCGAACAGTTGGAGACATCGGAAGCTTGATATCGATTGGCACATCTCTCCAACCTAATACCACTTGGCCTTCGAGGCGGACTGTACGCTCAAGCTCTTGTTCACACGCTAAACGTGAGGCATGTTCTTTGGGCAAGAAAATCATGCCAACGCCATACTCTCCTAATGGTGGCAAAGTTATTCCTTGCTTGGCCATTTCTTCACGATAGAGCGTATCTGGTATCTGAATCAAAATACCAGCACCGTCACCCATCAATGGATCAGCACCAACCGCACCGCGGTGATCTAAGTTTTCAAGAATCTGCAAACCTTGAGAAACGATCTCGTGTGATTTTTTTCCCTTAATGTGCGCAACAAATCCTACGCCGCAGGCATCATGCTCATTTTGTGGGTCATATAAACCGTGAGCGATTGGGCGAAGCTTGATATTTGTTTGTGTAGTCATAGTATTTCCGAGGGGCGACAAAGGCCTGATTACTTTTGGAGGATCAAATATAGGTGAATACCCATGGTGATGCAATAGAAATAAATTGACTCTGTCCCATTTATTTCTATGCCGAAGCAAAATGTATTATATAAATAGGGACAGAGTCAAATATTTATAGCGATACCTATGGGTCCAGCAACACCTAATTAGGCCTAAGTTGCTGAATTTAATACATTTATTTTTCTTGGGCGCCCACGGTGACGAATTTGAACTAGCTCTAGGCAGTCTTTAAAGAGCTTTTTAGCGTAGATATCGCTTACCCAGGGCTTTGATCGCAGCAATGATTCGGTAATTTGCTGATCCTCCCAATGGGGTGCTCCCTCCTTAACAAAAGCAGCCCAACCCATTTGCCTCTCAAAGGGAGTATTACCTAATCTCCAAAAGTTCTGATGGTCTACTAGCCAGGGATCAGAATTTCCCCCAATATGAGTCAAAAAACTAGTCCAACTGGAATCTTGAGGGCTAGACTCATAACCAGCCCTTACTGGATTTAACTCAATATAGCGCTGACAACGTAGAAAATAATCTGGATCTATTAAAGATGAGCGGTAGCGCCCCTCCCAAATGGTTCCAGATCGCTGATGTTGTTGATTGAAGTACTGCGCATAACGCCTACCCAAAGATTGCATTGTTTTGGCAAGGGAATCTTCATTCTGCGGTGTTAATAAAAGGTGAACATGGTTTGGCATTAATGCAAAAGCATGGACAGCACATCCAAATTGCTTGGCAGCTTCTCGCAACCATTGCAAATAAATACGCCGATCATCATCAGTAAAAAATAATACTTCGCGATTATTACCGCGCACCATGACATGCATTACCTGTCCAGGTATTACAGTGCGCGCTTGCCGAGCCATAATCTGAACGAACTACTTTAGTTCGCGAACGCCACCAGCGTTTGAGAATTCAGGAATAAACCAATCTCCATCAACTTGTGTGACCCCACTAGGAACTTCGCGTGCTTCTTGTGGAATATCTTTTAATGCAATTCCCATATATGAAATCCACATTGGTAGAGCAAGTCCACCACCCGTTTCGCGATCACCCAAGCTGGCAGGTTTATCAAAGCCGATCCATGCAACTGCCGCTACCTTGGGGTTATAGCCTGCAAACCAAGCATCATGAGACTCATTAGTGGTACCTGTTTTTCCTGCAATATCGCTCCGGCCAAGTTTTGCTCGTGCCGAAGCAGCTGTTCCAGTCTTAGTAACTTCTTGCAGCATGCTATCCATCACGAAGGCAGTACGTGCATCTAAAACTCGATTTGCATCTTCACGTGCACGGGTTGGCTTGGCCTCAAACAAAATTGTTCCCTTAGAGTCCATCATCTTGTCGATCAAGAATGGATCAACACGATAACCGCCATTTGCAAAAACACTATACGCTGAGGCCATTTGAAGTGGTGTCACTGAACCCGCACCAAGTGCCATTGTTAAGTAAGGTGGATGTTTTTCTGGCTCAAATCCAAATCTCTGAATATATTCTTGTGCGTAAGATGGGCCAATTGCGCGGATGATTCTCACAGAAACTAAATTCTTCGATTTTGCCAACGCATTACGTAAACGCATCATGCCATCGTACTTGCCGTCATAGTTCTTTGGCTCCCAAGCCTGGCTACCAGTTTCCATACTGCCTATTGATAAAGGCGCATCGTTGACTACCGTGCTGGGAGAGAAGCCTTTCTCAATCGCTGCAGCATATATAAAAGGTTTAAATGATGAACCAGGCTGACGCAAGGCTTGGGTAACGTGATTAAATTGATTTCGGCGGAAATCAAAACCCCCCACCAAAGAAAGTATTGCGCCTGTTTCGGTATTCATAGAAACAAAGGCAGCCTCTACTTGAGGCAACTGGGCTAATTTCCAAACTCCCCCATCTGATAACAATCTCACAATTGCACCAGGGCGCAAACGTTTTTTAGGTTGCGCATTATCAGTAAGCGAAGCAGTAGCTAATTTCAAGCCATCGCCTTTAATAGAAATGATATCGCCCGTTGCAGTCATCACCTGCATTTCCTTGGGCTTCAAATCGAGCACTACGCCCGATTGCAAATCATCTAATTGAGGATAGGCTAATAAGGCCTCATCAATTGCACGCTGACGCTTGACGAGATCCTCTGGAAGCGTAATAAAACCCTCCGGCCCTCGATAGGCGTGTCGTAAGTCGTATTCAAAAATTCCACGACGTACCGCCTTATATGCAGCATCTTGATCAGCTTTCAAAATGGTGGTGTAAACATCAATTCCCTGCGAATAAATTGCTTCGCCATACTGCGTAAAGAGCAACTGCCTCACCATTTCTGCTGGGAAATCTGCGCGAACACTAAATTCATTTCCTAGACCACGAATATTCAACTCTTCGGCCATCGCTTTTTGATAGTCTTCTTGTGAGATATAAGATAAATCACGCATGCGCTGCAAAATATATTCTTGACGAATTTTGGCGCGACGGAAATTCGTTACTGGGTTATATGCTGAAGGTGCCTTAGGCAAGCCTGCCAACATCGCAGATTCAGCAATAGAAATGTCCTTGAGCTCTTTGCCAAAATAAATTTGTGCGGCACTTGAAAACCCATAAGCCCTTTGACCTAAGAAAATTTGATTCATGTAAATCTCTAGAATCTTGTCCTTAGTTAACTGCGACTCTATCTCCCAAGATAAAAGTACCTCATAAATCTTGCGACTAAATGTTTTTTCATTGCTTAAAAAGAAATTACGGGCAACTTGCATGGTGATGGTAGATGCGCCCTGCGATAGATTGCCCCGTAAATTAGTCACAGCCGCCCGCAAGATGCCTACATAGTCAACGCCATTATGAGAATAAAAACGATCATCCTCGATAGCCAAGACTGCATTACGCATTTTTTGTGGAATCTCATTTAAGGGAATGACTTTTCTGCGCTCTTCCCCAAACTCACCAATTAAAACCTTATCTGCTGTATAGATGCGTAAGGGTGTCTTCGGGTTGTAATCCGTTAAAGCAGAAATTTTGGGTAAGTTGGGCTTAGCGACCAAAAATGCATAGCCCATCAAAAGTGCCACCACTAAAGCAAAGACCACTCCAATAATGAGTAGCGCTTTTATCAATGGGTTGCTAGAAGATTTTCGCGGCAAATAAGCTTGCTCCCCATATTGACGAGAACGTCTATCTGGCTGACGGGAATTTCGCTGATTGATCGGCGGCTTGTCTTTTGGGGGGAGAGCCATATGACCAAATTATAGGGCGCTTAAGTAAATATCCTAAAAGCCATAGAACCCTATTTTCTAGCATCAAATTGGCGGTGTTCTGATACCAAATTAAGCCTTGGCTGATATTTTTTCATCGCCAATACTCGAACAATATTGGCATGCCAGCACGTAATATCTCCTCCCAATCCTTTGACCACCTATTGAGTGATTTGGGAGATGATCCCGCAATCCCTGACCCTCATGGAATTCGCAAAAGCCCTTCTCCCAAAACCATCGATTCCCAGGCTTCTGGATATGGAAAGTCACATGGGATTAACGACACAGTCGCTAAGCTCGACTCTTTTGCCCATT
>CANIMS010000131.1 GCA_947468785.1 Betaproteobacteria bacterium | reverse complement strand
TCAAGCCTGGGGAAATGCTGGGTCTCAGCATTCCTTGCAACGCTCCTTGAAGGTATGGCGTAATTGTAAACAATTACGCCATATTTCGCCTCAAGACATATAGAACTGCTTTTAATGCCTTTTAAACACCCTTGAGATGCCTATAGTCCAGCTGCCGCACGTAATGCAGCTGCCTTATCGGTTTGCTCCCAAGTAAATTCTGGCTCTTCACGACCAAAGTGGCCATAAGCAGCCGTCTTACGATAAATCGGACGTAAAAGATTGAGCATCTTCACAATTCCTTTTGGACGCAAATCAAAGTGCTCTGATACTAATTGTGCGATCTTCTCATCTGAGATCTTGCCAGTACCAAAGGTACTCACCATCACAGACGTTGGTTTTGCAACACCAATCGCGTATGAAATCTGAATCAAGCACTTGCTTGCCAAGCCTGCAGCAACCACGTTCTTAGCAACATAGCGCCCAGCATAGGCAGCAGAGCGGTCAACCTTAGATGGATCTTTACCAGAGAACGCACCGCCACCATGAGGGGCTGCACCACCGTAGGTATCCACAATAATTTTACGGCCAGTTAAACCGCAATCGCCTTGTGGGCCACCAATTACAAAGCGACCTGTTGGATTGACCAAGAAATTGATTGCACCTTTGATTAAATGCTTAGGCAATACTGGTTTGATAATTTCTTCAATGACCGCTTCACGCAATTTTTCAAGACTAATATCTTCATCGTGCTGGGTTGATAAAACAACGGTATCAATTGAATCTGGCTTGCCGTCAACATAACGCAAGGTCACCTGCGACTTGGCATCAGGACGTAACCATGTCAAACGACCATCACGGCGCAATTGCGATTGACGCTCTACTAAGCGATGTGACAAATGAATTGGTAAAGGCATGAGCTCTGTAGTCTCATCGCAGGCATAACCAAACATCAAACCTTGGTCTCCGGCTCCTTGATCTAAGCCATCGTCATGTGCCTTATCAACGCCTTGAGCAATATCAGGACTTTGCTTGTCATAAGCAACGAGCACTGCGCAACCTTTGTAATCAATACCATATGCGGTATTGTCGTAACCAATTTCGCGAAGAGTATTACGGGCTACTTGAATGTAGTCTACGTTGGCGTTAGTAGTAATTTCACCTGCCAAAACAACTAGGCCGGTATTGCATAAGGTCTCTGCTGCAACACGTGCGGTTGGATCTTGAGCCAAGATAGCATCAAGAATCGAATCAGAGATTTGGTCTGCTACTTTATCGGGGTGACCTTCAGAAACAGATTCCGAAGTAAAGAAGTAATCATTTGCCATTGCATATTCCTTAAAAAATTAACACGATCTATTGGACAACTCGACGTGCCAGGAACCACAACGGCGACGCTTTAGCAGAATTTTTGAATCGCCCTGCAAGTTGTCTTAACTCAGCGATAGGTGAATTTTATCTGAAAAACCTCAAATTCACCAAGTCCAAACAAATTTGGCCCTTACGGCAGCATTGAATATCATTAGGGGGTGCGAAAACCCCTTCTAAAGCTAAGCCTTAATCTCATTGCTGCACTTCCCCTAACAATCGTTCAGGTGATAGGGGCTACTTTGGGCTTTCTGGCTTATATAGGGTCCAAGCAATACCGCGCCCTGTTCCGCCCGCAATATGAAACAGTTATCAAAGCCAGAAATCTTCCATTCAAATTATGGGCTGCCGTTAGGGCCTCAGGAATGCTATTTTCTGACAGCCTATGGATTTGGCGCAACCCGCAAAAAGCGCTCGCTTTAGTTGAAGTACAAAATTGGGATTTAGTGCAAGCGGCTATCAATGAAGGTCATGGCCTGGTGATGCTGACTCCACATCTAGGTGGCTTTGAAATTATTCCCCGAGTCTTGGCACAACATTTTCCGGCAACAATCCTTTATCGCCCATCTCGTCAAGCTTGGCTAAATGAAGTGGTTGAAGAAGGCAGAGCGTATCCCAATATGCATTTTGTCCCAACGAACTTAAATGGGGTTCGTCAAATGACTCGCGCCTTAACTCGCGGTGAAGCGATCGGCATTCTTCCCGATCAAGTGCCTAGTGGAGGTGATGGAGTATGGGTGCCATTCTTTGGTCGCCCCGCATACACCACGCCGCTACCTGCGCGCCTAGCCAACCGCAATAACACACCGGTTGTGATGTTTACTGCCAAGCGCAAAGGCTTCGGCGAGGGATGGTTGATGCAAGCAACACGGCTTCCCCCTTTTTCAGAGGATGCGACCATTGGTGCCGCCGAACTAAATGCCGCCATTGAAAATGCCGTCTTGGTTGCGCCTGAACAATTCATTTGGTCCTACAACCGCTACAAGCATCCATCTGGTGCAGAATTGCCGCCCAATAGCTAAGTAATTCATTATCATTTTAAGAATGACTTGGTTAGAAAACCTCTTCAATTTTTTAGCGCTTAACCTTCTGCGCCTCTTTGCCTTCTTGCCGTATCGCATTACTGTCCAGACTGGGTACGGTCTTGGATGGCTTGCTGCCCAAATTCCAAGTGATCGTGCAAAGGTAGTTAAAACTAACTTACGTTTGTGCTTTCCCAATTTAAGTGAAAAAGAGATTGATCTCTTGGCACTTGAGCACTGGAAATTATTTGGCCGTAGTGTCATCGAACGGAGCCGAGTATGGCTTGGCACTAGCAATCAGATACTGTCATTTGTACATCTTGAATCTGCTGTTCCGCTAGGTGATCGCAAACCTCGCATTCTAGTGAACCCACACTTTGTTGGTCTTGAGGGGGGCTTCATGGCACTCTCTGCATTGGGAATGAAGAATGACTGGCCACGCGGAGCAGGCCTTTATCAAAAAATGAAGAACCCTTTCTTTAATCAAAAAATGGTGGAGTGGCGTGACCGCTTTGGCGCCAAATCCATTGAACGACAAAGTCGTCTACGCGATCTCATTCGCGAAACTCGCGCTGGTAATTTTGTCGTGATAGCGCCCGATATTGATTTAGGACCACGCGACTCCATCTTTGTCCCCTTCTTTGGAATCCCCACTAGCACCGTCACATCTGTCTCTCGTCTTGCAAAATTGAGCGGCGCTGAAGTTTGTCTCATGACCACTTTGCTAAATACTAAAAAGACTGGCTATATCTGCACTATTTCTCCGCCACTTCCAGATTTTCCCAGTGACGATCCAGAGAAAGATACTGCGCGCCTAAATCTTTGGATCGAAGAACTTGTTCGTCAAAGACCAGCAGAGTACTATTGGGTACATAAACGTTTTAAACATAGACCACCTGGTGAACCCAGTCTTTATCAGTAAATGGAATTGATTTGAATACTACTTCTGCCATCAGACGCAAACTTCGCTTCACCAAAATGCATGGTGCTGGCAATGATTTCATTGTGCTCAATGGAATCGATCAAGATCTCAGTGGTATCACTCGCGAGCAATGGCAAGCCTTGGCGCATCGTCAATTTGGTATCGGCGCTGATCAAATTCTGCTGGTAGAGAAAGCTACTCGTCCAGATGCTGACTTTCGCTATCGGATTTTTAATGCTGACGGTGGCGAAGTAGAGCAATGTGGCAATGGCTCACGCTGCTTTGTCCGCTATGTACTTGATCATGGTCTATCCACTAAAAATCCACTTCGGGTGGAAGTAGCACACACTATTCTGACTCTTAAATCTCAAGCTGACGATCAAGTTGAAGTCGATATGGGTGCACCGATTTTTGAACCTGCTCTTGTTCCCTTTAATCCTGAGGGATTAGCTAGTTTGCAAGAATTTCATGAGATGCTGTACGCTCTTGCTCTCAATGCGCCTGCAGAACATGATGACTGGGTCGCCGTACTGTCGATGGGAAATCCCCATGCTGTCCAAGTGGTAGGGGATGTCGTTAGCGCCCCTGTTTTAGAAGAGGGCCCTGCCATTGAAAATCATCCTGCTTTTCCAAATAAGGTGAACGCAGGATATATGCAAATCATCAACCGCAATGCAATTAAATTGCGCGTATTTGAACGTGGTGCAGGAGAAACCTTAGCTTGTGGCACCGGCGCTTGCGCAGCAGTGGTTTCAGGAATTCGTAGGGCCTTACTCGATTCACCAGTAACAGTGCACACTCGGGGGGGAGATTTACAAATCGCCTGGGGTGGAATGGTTGATGATGTAGCACAGCCAGTGATCATGACTGGTCCTGCGACAACCGTGTTCGAGGGTGAAACAGAAATCTAAACAGTACTTTTGTTTAGATGCCGTACTGCTCTCGATAGGCTTTAACTGCTGGTAGATAGGCTGTCAACTCCCTATCGCTTGAGGCAGTTAAAAAAGACATTAAGTCGGCCAAGTTCGCAATTGCAATCACGGGCAAACCAAACTCTTGCTCAACTGCCTGTACCGCAGACTGATCACCAACCTCAGTTGCATTGCCAGAGCGCTCCATGCGATCCAAAGCAATCAGAACGGCCGCAGGCTCTGCCCCTGCCCCACGAATGAGGTCAACAGATTCACGCACAGAAGTTCCAGCGGAAATGACATCATCAATAATCACTACTTTGCCCTTAACGGGGGCGCCAATCAGTGAACCACCTTCACCATGATCTTTGGCTTCTTTGCGGTTGTAGGCGAAGGGCACATTGATTCCATCATCTGCCAATGCAATCACTGTAGCCGCTGCCAAAGTGATTCCCTTGTAGGCAGGCCCATACAGCATATCGAATCCAATCTTAGATTCTTTTAGGGCATTGGCGTAGTAACGACCTAAGGCGCTTAATCGGGCGCCATCGTTAAAACCACCGGCGTTAAAGAAATAAGGTGAAAGTCGTCCCGCTTTGGTTTTAAACTCCCCAAACGACAAAACCTTTGCCTCTAAGGCAAAACGAATAAAGTTATCTTGATTAGAATTTTTTGAGCTCATAGGACTACATGTTACGCATCATTTCCGCGAACCTCAACGGTATCCGTTCTGCAGTGAAAAAAGGCTTTCTGCCATGGGTGGTAAAGCAAAAAGCCGACTTCATTTGCATGCAAGAGCTCAAAGCTCAACAGGATGACTTGGAAGATGCCATTCTGAACCCAGATGGTCTTCATGGCTTTTTTCATCATGCCGAGAAAAAAGGCTATAGCGGCTGCGGGATTTACACCCCGCATAAACCAGACGAAGTGCTTTATGGCTATGGCAACGCAGAATTTGATGCCGAAGGTCGTTATGTTGAGGCGCGCTTCAAAGGGCTTTCAGTCATTTCGGTCTACATGCCCTCAGGTTCGAGCTCACCCGAAAGACAAGAGGCTAAATACCGCTATCTCGATAGCTTCTTGCCTCACCTCGTCAAGCTCAAGAAATCCGGACGTGAGATTATTTTGTGCGGCGATGTGAATATCGCTCATCAAGAAATTGATCTTAAGAACTGGAAAGGTAATTTGAAAAATTCAGGCTTCCTTCCAGAAGAGCGCGCTTGGCTTACCAACTTATTTGAG
>CANIMS010000130.1 GCA_947468785.1 Betaproteobacteria bacterium | reverse complement strand
TGGTATGAAATCAGTAGAAAAAATGGTAGATAACGGTTTAACCATAGAGGCCCCTAGCTCTTTTCGGGAGCCTAATGGCAAAACCAAAAAGGAAAGCTCTGGAAGACGTAGTGCTCGTGGTCAAGCTAGTACGCGCCATCAGGCGGAGCGTTCAGGATCTAGTCGCAGAAATTAAACCTTATAGGGTTTAGGTCTGCTTATGGCTAAAATGACCTCATGAGCAAACAAACCTATTTAACTATTTCACAAACTGTGGGCAATACGCCCCTTGTCCGTTTGCAGCGTATACCGGGGCAGGAAAATGACGCTCGCAATAATGTGATCTTAGGTAAATTAGAAGGCAATAATCCAGCCGGGTCGGTCAAAGATCGACCTGCGCTGTCGATGATCATGCGCGCTCAAGAGCGAGGTGAAATTAAACCGGGTGATACTCTGATTGAAGCTACCAGCGGCAATACTGGTATTGCTTTAGCTATGACAGCAGCAATGCTGGGCTACAAGATGATTTTGGTGATGCCAGAAAATCAAAGTATTGAGCGTCGACAAAGTATGGCTGCCTATGGTGCAGAACTGATTTTGACTGCTGCATCTGGTGGCATGGAATTTGCGAGAGATTATGCCTTGCAATTGCAAAGAGAAGGGCGTGGCAGATTACTAGATCAATTTGCGAATCCCGATAATCCTCGTGCCCATATTGAAACCACTGGCCCTGAAATTTGGCGTGATACAGATGGTCAGATTACCCATTTCATATCCGCAATGGGAACCACGGGAACGATTACGGGCGTATCGACTTATCTCAAATCCATGAACCCCAATATTCAGATTATTGGCGCGCAGCCCGAGGAAGGTTCACAGATTCCGGGTATTCGTAAATGGGCACCAGAGTATCTGCCAAAAATTTATGAGGGCGATAAAGTCGATCGGATCGAATACGTTACTCAGGCTGATGCAGAGGAGATGGCTAGGCGTTTAGCTGTTCAGGAAGGTATCTTTTGCGGCATCTCAGCTGGCGGGGCTTTGGTGGTTGCCTTGCGCATTGCAAGGCAAGTTGAAAATGCGACGATCGTGTTCATCGTGTGCGATCGTGGTGATCGTTACTTATCTACTGGGGTATTTCCAGCTTAACTGTGTTTAGCCTTCTTCTTGGATTTAGTTTTTTTGGGCTTGGATTTTGTACTACTATCTTCAGACGCTTTCACTGGACTTAAGACAGGAACAACACTTTGGTTTTTATAGCCCAGCTCTTGCGCGAACTCAGCAACGCTTTGAGCATAAAAGTAGCTGCGATTGTATTGAACAATCGTCAGGAAATTATTTAAACCCACAACGTAATAAACTTGGTCAGACCCATCCTTATCAGGATAGGGTAAGTCGACAATCAATGCCTTACTTTGAGGTGCAACACCACCAGTTTGCAAGTCTCCTTGCTGTGGAATCAAAATTCCTTTTTCAATAAGTTCTTGGACAGAATATTTCAATTGTGGTTCACCATCCGCTAAGGCTCGAGCAGCTGGAATTGCTTTGTCCTGCACTGGAAAGTAAATCGGCATTCCGGTTTGCCAGCCATGCAGCTTCATAAAATTAGCAACGCTAGCGATGGCATCCTTCGCGCTTTGTCTCAAATCGATTCGACCATCACCATCGCCGTCCACAGCAAAGTTTCGAATACTGCTAGGCATAAATTGGGGGAGGCCAATTGCTCCGGCATAGGAGCTACTTTGATTA
Organism: Betaproteobacteria bacterium; assembly: GCA_947468785.1. Taxonomy (GTDB): domain Bacteria; phylum Pseudomonadota; class Gammaproteobacteria; order Burkholderiales; family Burkholderiaceae; genus Polynucleobacter. The sequence goes on along the minus strand of CANIMS010000130.1, from coordinate 3,730 downwards.
AGACAGGCGTTAAAGCGAGATTGATTAACGCCCTGTGAGCTGTTGTTTGATGGTAGTTTGCCTCCAGCCTCACTCCAGCACATCAAAATGAGTTCTTTGAGTTGGTCTTTAAAAAGCTGTTCCCGCGCTGATTTATTGGGGGTGTCTGGATAACTAAAAGCAAGGGTAGACAGGACATCTTTGACTCTAAAGCTACCAGTTTGACGTCCATAAATTGTTTCAATGCCAATAATGGCAACGATCAGTTCAGCGGGGACCCCCGTTGCTTGCTCTGTTTGGCTTAAAAAAGCCTGATTTTGCTCCCAAAAGGCCTTACCAGCCCTTAGGCGCACTGGCTCAATAAAGCGTTGGCGATAAACGAGCCAATTCTTTTTAAAACTAGCCGATGGGGGTAATACCAATTTGCGTATAGATGGAATCGTTTTAGTATCTAAGAAGCCTGATTCGATCGATTGCAGCGGGATTTGCTGACTCTGGGATACCTGGGTCATCAGCTCATTGAGATTCTGGTTAATGCGCACGTCAGATACCACTTCCTCGGCTTGGTTTACGATGGGTTGCTGAACATCATTAGATTGAATGTTGGGTTGGTTGGACTGTATAGGGGTGTTGGAGCATGCTCCCAAAAGTAGGGCGATGAGTAGGCAGGAGATGCAAAATTTCATGTCGAGATTAGATTATAAAAATAATGGTTTTGCTATTAAGGAAATCGAGTAATGACAACAGGATACATAACTCATCCAGACTTTCTGAAACATGAGATGGGCAGCCACCATCCAGAGTGTCCAGAGAGAATTCAGGCAATTAATGATCAAATGATTCGGAGCGGCCTTGATCGCTTTGTACAGCATTTAGAGGCCCCTTTGGCCACTGAAGAGCAGCTTGAGTTGGTGCATAGCCCTGATCATGTCAGCTTTGTCAGGGATCGCGCACCCGAAAGCGGTTATTTCATGTTGGACGGGGACACGATTATGAATCCTCATACCTATAGAGCTTCACTTCGCGCTGCTGGAGCAGCTATTGCCGGGGTAGATGCAGTGATGAAAGGTGAGGTAGAGAATGTCTTTTGTGCTGTAAGGCCGCCTGGCCATCATGCAGAGCCTACCCGCTCAATGGGATTTTGTCTGTTTGACAACGTTGCTATAGCCGCACGTTATGCCATGGAGGCCTATGGTATCGAGCGCGTCGCCATTATTGATTTTGACGTACATCACGGCAATGGTACCGAGGCTGCATTCTTAAATGATCCGAATGTATTGATGTGTAGTTTTTTTCAGCATCCTTTTTATCCATACAGCGGTTTAGATCATGCAGCCAATATGGTGAATGTTCCTTTGCCAGCCTCTACTAGAGGGGATGTGGTGCGTTCTATTGTGGAGGAACGCTGGCTTCCAGCTTTACGTAATTTCGAGCCACAACTCATTATTATTTCTGCTGGTTTCGATGCTCACCGAGAAGATGATTTGGGGCAAATGGGTCTAGTCGAGGATGACTACGTTTGGATGACTCAGCGCCTGAAAGAGATTGCCAAGGAGTATGCACAAGGTCGCATTGTGAGTTGCTTAGAAGGCGGTTACAACCTTTCAGCTTTAGGTCGAAGCGTAGTTGCGCACGTTAAAGCACTCGCTGATATTTAATCAATCACAACTGAAGGCAAAACATGGCCAATATTTATGAACAAGGCTTAGACCGTAATTCAGCGAATTTCACGCCGATTACTCCGCTCTTGTTTTTAGAGAGATCGGCGGAAGTTTATCCAAATCGGGTAGCGGTGATTCATGGAAAATTGCGTCAAACGTGGATGCAAACCTATGAGCGCTGCCGTCGTCTTGCAAGCGCTCTCCAGAAGCACGGCATTGGACTGGGCGACACCGTAGCCGTGATGTTGCCAAATACTCCGCCAATGGTAGAGGCTCACTTTGGAATTCCAATGGCTGGCGCAGTGCTGAATGCTTTAAATACTCGCTTAGATCCAGAATCAATCGCTTTTATGCTCAATCATGGCGAGGCTAAAGTGGTCATCATTGATCCTGAATTTTCTGGTGTGATGAAAAAAGCATTAGAGCTGGTTAAGAAAGAAAGTGACCGCGATATCTTGGTGATTGATGTTGAGGAAACAGAATTTGATGTGCCAGGTGAAAAGTTAGGCAAACTCACCTATGAAAATTTACTTGCAGAAGGTGACCCTAATTTTGCTTGGCAAGTGCCTGCAGATGAGTGGCAGGCAATTTGCCTTAATTACACTTCTGGTACCACTGGCAATCCAAAAGGTGTGGTCTACCATCACCGAGGTGCGGCTATCAATGCGGTATCGAATATTTTGGACTGGGATATGAATAAGCATCCAATTTATTTGTGGACACTACCGATGTTTCATTGCAACGGCTGGTGCTTTCCATGGACGATTGCTGCTCGAGCTGGCGTAAACGTTTGTTTGCGTAGAGTGGATGCGCAGCATATCTTTGCCGCGATTAAAGAGCACGGTGTCACACACTATTGCGCGGCTCCAATTGTGCATAACTTATTAGTGAATGCTCCAGATGAAATGAAGCTAGGCGTACCTGCAGGCGTCAAGGGCTTAATTGCAGGCGCAGCACCGCCAGCATCCATCATTGAGGGCATGGAAAAGTTAGGCTTTGATTTAACCCATGTATATGGTTTGACAGAGGTTTATGGTCCTGCCGCAGTGTGCGTTAAACAAGACGAATGGAATGATTTGGATATTGGCGAACGTGCCCGCCTCAATGCAAGACAGGGTGTGCGCTATCACTTGCAGCAAGCGATCACCGTTTTGAATCCAGAAACGATGGAGCCTGTACCCGCCGATGGAGAGACCATGGGTGAGATTATGTTTAAGGGCAATATTACGATGAAGGGTTATCTGAAGAATGAGAAGGCCACCAAAGAGGCTTTCTCAGGTGGCTGGTTCCATTCAGGTGACTTGGCAGTAATGAATCCTGATGGGTACATCAAGATTAAAGATCGCAGTAAGGACATTATTATTTCTGGTGGCGAAAATATTTCCTCAATTGAGGTTGAGGATGTTCTGTACCGTCACCCAGCAGTGATTGCTGCAGCAGTGGTTGCCAAGCCAGACCCCAAGTGGGGTGAAACGCCTTGCGCTTTTTTGGAAATTAAGCCTGGGATTGAGGTTAGCCCGGCCGATATCATTGCCCATTGTAAGCAGCATTTAGCAGGATTTAAGGTTCCAAAAGCCATTGTATTTGGCGAGTTGCCGAAGACATCCACAGGCAAAATCCAGAAGTTTGAGCTTCGCAAACAGGCTGGGTCAGCTAAGGCTATCGATGTTTAATTCTATCCAAAGGAATGAACTGGGTCTCAGTCTTCAGAGACGGATAAAATAGCGATTGATCCGTCTATATGGCGGTGATCATTAAAAATCAGTATTGTTTTTGTAAACGTTTTGCCAACATTGAGAATTCCAGATGAAAATCTTAGTAGCTGTTAAACGCGTTGTTGATTACAACGTGAAAGTACGCGTCAAGTCTGATAACTCTGGCGTAGATATTGCCAACGTCAAGATGAGTATGAACCCTTTTGACGAAATTGCGGTTGAAGAAGCGGTGCGACTCAAAGAGGCGGGTATTGCGACTGAAGTAGTGGTTGTGACTGCTGGCATCACTCAATGTCAGGAAACTTTGCGTACGGCTTTAGCGATTGGTGCTGATCGCGGCATTTTGGTCGAAACCGATACTGAGCTACAACCGCT
>CANIMS010000129.1 GCA_947468785.1 Betaproteobacteria bacterium | reverse complement strand
TGAGCATCGTCTTTATCGCTCTCATTTTGATTCTGCTAATGTTCTTTTTGCTTTTAATTGGCATTTGGATTCCAGCTGGAGTGGCAATCACTGCTTGGTTTGGACTCGTGTTTTTCTCTGATAAAGACACGATGATGAACTTGGCGAACGTTTGGTGGAATTCCAGCTCCTCCTACACCTTAGCTTCCTTACCTTTATTTGTGTGGATGGGGGAGATACTGTTTAGAACAAAATTATCAGAACAAATGTTTACAGGCTTATCACCCTGGTTAAATTGGTTGCCGGGTAGATTGATGCATGTGAATATTTTGGGATGCGGCATTTTTGGTTCAGTTTCTGGTTCATCTGCTGCTACCTGTGCAACGATTGCTAAGTCTGCGTTACCAGAATTAACCAAGCGTGGTTACGATGAAAAAATTACCCTTGGATCTCTATCTTGTGCAGGTACTTTAGGGATTTTGATCCCACCTTCAATAACGATGGTGGTTTATGCAGTGGCAGCGGATCAATCTATTATCCGCGTCTTCTTGGCTGGATTTATTCCTGCTGCAATATTGATGGGTCTATTTTCAGGCTACATCATTGTCTGGGCTTTACTCAATCCGAATAAAACTCCTCCTGCAGAAAAATATACTCTGCAGCAACGTTTACATTCAATTGGTCAGTTAATGCCTTGTACCGCTTTAATTGTGTTTATTGCTTGGCTAATGTTGGCTGGCTACTCGACGGCTACTGAGGCTGCTGCATATGGAGTAGTCGGATCTTTAATTCTTGCTGCAGCTGGTCGTAATCTTTCTTGGACCAATTTTTGGCAAAGCTTATTATCTGCAACGCGCCTTACTGCGATGATTATGTTTGTGCTAGGCGCTACCTCATTCCTATCCATTGTGATGAGCTACACCGGAATTCCAAGGGGTTTAGCTGAGTGGGTGCAGAGTATGCATTTATCGCCATGGGTACTCATTCTTGTATTGACTATTATCTACATCATTCTTGGTACTGCATTAGATGGCATTTCCATGATTGCTTTGACAACAGTTACTGTATTGCCTATGGTGCAAGCTGCTGGTTTTGATTTGGTGTGGTTTGGTATTTTTGTGGTGCTCCTAGTCGAAATTGCGGAGGTTACCCCTCCAGTTGGATTCAATTTATTTGTGCTGCAAAGTATGACGGGAAAAGATAGTAATTACATTGCTAAAGTTTCTTTACCGTTTTTTGCCATGATGGTGGTAGCAGTAGCACTCATTACGATTTGGCCTGAGTTAGTAACTTGGCTACCAGATCAATTCATGCAAAAAGAGATTAAGTAGGTTCGATGCAGTTAAAGAGATCAAGTAAGGCTGCTGGGAAGATTGAACTTCTTGATCTGGGGGATACCGCTTTCTTAATAGATTTTAAGGGGTATCCAGACCCTTTAAGTCACATTCATCAACTTTGTTCCCGTTTATTTTCTGCTTCACCCAGTTGGCTCAAAGATGCCCTCCCTGGAATTGATAGTCTTCTGATTGGCCTGAATTTTGAAAGTACAGACTATCAAGAAACTCGCGCCGCCGCTCGTTTGCAGGTTGAAGGTCTCATTGAGGAATTGCAAAAAGACAAAAAGGCCAAAATTACAAATGACACCGTGCATCGTGTGCGAGTTTGTTATGACCCAGAATTAGCACCAGATTTATTAGCTAGCGCAGAAAAATGTAAGCTCCCATTGCGGGAGTTTATTAACAGACATAAAAACTCAGACATTCGGGTTGATATCTTGGGATTCATGCCGGGATTCCCTTACTGTAGCGGTCTTGATCCCAGCTTACGATTGCCTCGGCTTGAAACTCCACGAACTGCTGTGCCTAAAGGTTCAGTAGCCATTGCTGAATTACAAACGGGTATTTATCCAAAGCCAACACCAGGCGGCTGGAATGTCATTGGCAGAACACCCGATATTCTTTTTGATCCCCGTAAGGAACGACCAAGCCTATTAAATCCAGGGGATCGTTTGGAATTTATCGAGATCGATTTAAATGAGTATAAAAAAATTACTTTGGCGGAGGAGGCAAAAGCTTCCCAGCAGAAAGTAAGTAGTATTTCGAGAGATTGCGCTATTGAAGTCCTTAGCCCAGGTTTATTAACGACAATTCAAGGGCAGCCACGTTATGGGTTTTCACATTTAGCCTTAAGTGCTGGCGGTCCAATGGATATCGATAGTGCGCGACTTGCGAATGCCTTATTGGGTAATCCAGAGGATGCCGCAGGATTGGAGATTACAGGTACTGGGCCCAAACTTTTATTTCATCAGGATGTCTGGGTTGCTTGGGTCGGTGCGCAATGTTTTGGTTTAATCAATGGCCAATCATTCCCTGGTAATCGTCCAGTGCATATTCGCAAAGATCAAACACTCAGTTTTAGTGCTATCACGCAAGGCTACCGTATTTTCTTGGCGATTAGCGGGGGCATTGAGAGTGAGTTTGTTCTAGGAGGCCGAGGCTCTCATCTGAGTGCGGGCATAGGAGAGGGGGCCGTTCAAAAAGGAGACTTTTTGTATTTGCCTCAGCCGAATCTTGCTCAAGAAAAGCCACTGCTTAAAAAGTTAAATGATTCAGACTCCAATTACCCCAAATGGTCTATTGCATCACCTGCGTTGCCGGGTAAATCCGTTCAGCTGATTAAAGCTATCCCAAGTATTCATTTCAAGCTTCTGAGTTCAGCAGAACAAGCCTTGTTAAGGCAAACAGTTTGGACAGTCTCATCTCAAAGTAACCGAATGGGGATGCGATTAGATAGCGATTTTAAAATTTCAAAACCCATGGCAGGGATTGCTTCACAAGGGATGTGTTTTGGGACCATTCAATTGCCACCATCTGGACAGCCTATCTTAATGTTAGCTGAGCACGCAACAACCGGGGGCTACCCTCGTTTACTGGAGACAATTAGCTCGTCACGCTCTACTTTGGCTCAATTAAGACCTGGAAGCAAGATCCAATTTGTACCCATTACACTTGAAGAAGCAGATCAGTTAAATACAATATATTTCACTGAGCAGAAAAAAACTTTAGATAGTCTAGAAGCAATTCTTTTGGGTAAATCATGAATAGAAAAATTGATCTCAATAGCGATATGGGGGAGGGTTTTGGCGTCTGGGAAATGGGCGATGATTTTGCACTCTTGGACTACATCGATTCAACCAATATAGCGTGCGGTTGGCATGCTGGCGATCCTGAGCGTATGAAAAATCTTGTTGCAGCTGCAATTCAGAAGAATGTTTTCATCGGTGCTCATCCCAGTCTGCCGGATTTACTTGGATTTGGTAGGCGAGAGATGGCAATTACGCCGAATGATGCTTATAACTATGTTCTGTATCAGGTGGGGGCATTACAAGCATTTATTCGTGCACAAGGTGGTAAGTTGCATCATGTAAAACCCCACGGCGCTTTTTATAACCAGGCAGCAAAAGATATTCATTTGGCCCAAGCGATTGCACAAGCGATTAAGGATTTGGGTGATGAGCTCATTTTGTATGGATTAGCCTCGAGTTGTTTTGTAGCGGCTGCACAGAAAGTGGGTGTACCTCTCTGGCAAGAAGTGTTTGCGGATCGTCGCTATACCCCCGAGGGTTATTTAGTTCCTCGCAATCAGGCTAACGCCATGATTAAGACTGAAGATGAGGCCGTAGAGCAAGTATTGCGAATGGCTAAGGAAGGTGAGGTCATTGCACTGGATGGCAGCATAGTCAAAGTGCAGGCAGATACCCTTTGTATTCATGGTGATGGCCCATCAGCCCTCGATTTTGTGAGAAAAATTAGGCCCTTACTCTAATTGCATTAAATTAGAGGGTACAAGGTCCTAGACCACTTGCTGTACTAATTATAAAAAGTTTAAAGAGATGGAGACCCGGAGTGATTCAGAAAATCAGCCCTAGCGTTACTGAGGCCCTGCAAGATATTGCAGATGGTTCCACCATTTTGATTTCAGGGTTTGGCGGTGCTGGCTTACCAGTTTTCCTATTGGATAACTTGCTAGAGCAGGGCGCAAAAGATCTCACCTTGGTTAGCAATAATGCAGGCAATCAAGGCGTTGGCATTGCAAAGTTGATTGGAGCTGGCCGGGTCAAGAAGATGGTTTGTTCTTTTCCAAGACAACCAGAATCGGGCTCATTTGACGAGCTTTATCGTGCTGGCAAAATCGAGTTAGAGCTGGTCCCACAAGGAACCTTGGCCGAACGCATTCGTGCTGGTGGAGCAGGAATTGGTGGTTTTTATACGCCTACCGGATTTGGGACTGAGCTTGCCATCGGAAAAGATACTCGCGTAATTGATGGCGTGAATCATATTTTTGAAAAAGCTATTAAGGCAGACTATGCATTAATCAAAGCAGATAAAGGAGACCGCTGGGGTAACCTGGTTTACCACGGTACTGGCAGAAACTTTGGACCCATTATGGCAACTGCTGCTCGTTGCACGATTGCACAGGTGAGAGAAGTTGTTGAGCTTGGTGAATTAGATCCTGAGGTCATAGTGACGCCTGGAATTTTTGTTAAGCGTGTTGTATTAGCTGGAGGCAAATAATGGTTGATCTTTCTCAAGTAAAAAAACGCACTACTGTCGATATTGCAAAACGAATTGTGCAAGATATTCCAGATGGTGCTCATGTCAACCTCGGTATTGGTCAGCCCATGACAATCTCCAACCATCTTCCAACCGATCGTGAAATTTTGTTGCATAGTGAAAATGGTTTGTTGGGCATGGGACCACTAGCGCATGGTGATCAAATTGATGAAGAACTAGTCAACGCTGGTAAACAGCCGGTCACGATGTTACCTGGTGCTTCTCTGTGTCACCATGCAGATTCATTTGTCATGATTCGTGGTGGCCATATTGATATCTGTGTACTAGGAGCATTTCAAGTTTCCGTCAAAGGTGATATTGCCAATTGGAGAACGGGTGATCCAAAGGCTATCCCTGCCGTAGGTGGCGCCATGGACTTGGCGTTGGGTGCAAAGAAGCTTTTTGTAATGATGGAGCACCTCACGAAGTCAGGAGAGTCTAAATTTGTTCAGGAATGCACCTATCCACTCACTGCATTAGCTGCAGTTGAATGTGTCTATACCGACTTAGCAACTATTGCTGTGACCCCAGAGGGATTGGTTGCAGTTGATTGGGTCGATGGCTTAAGTTTTGAGGAGCTACAAGAGTTGAGTGGTGTGCCATTAGGCAAATATTAATTTTCATGTTAAATATTTGACTTCAAAAGTCCTATGGAGATATTCCTGAAATGATAATTAATAAACTTTTTGACTTAACGGGTAAGACGGCGCTTATTACTGGAGGTAGTAGCGGCTTAGGAGAGGCGATAGCTACAGCTTTAGGTTTATCTGGTGCCAAAATTGCAATTGCTGCTCGTAGAGAAGAGCAGTTAAATGGGGCAATAGGGCGACTTACTGATCAGGGTATAGATGCATGTTCTTTTGTAGCCAATCTTAGCGATCTAGAACAATCAAGCGAATTGGCAT
>CANIMS010000128.1 GCA_947468785.1 Betaproteobacteria bacterium | reverse complement strand
TGTCACGATTGATGCTGCAGCCCTTTGTTTGAAAGCTGGCAACGCTGTGATTTTGCGTGGCGGTTCTGAGGCGATTGATTCCAATACCTTATTGGCTCAAATTATCCAAGATGGTCTAGCAGCAGCAGGCTTACCTAAGGATGCAGTGCAGGTAGTCACTACCACTGATCGTGCAGCAGTTGGTGAAATGATCACCATGACGCAATATATTGATGTGATCGTGCCACGTGGCGGCAAGAGTCTTATTGCACGCTTGATGGCTGAAGCCCGTGTGCCAATGATTAAACACCTGGATGGTATTTGTCATACTTATATTGATGCAGATGCTGATATTGCGATGGCTGTAAAGGTTTGTGATAACGCAAAGACACAACGCTATGCGCCTTGTAATGCCATGGAAACCTTACTGGTGAATCAAGCGATTGCCGCAAAGGTATTGCCAACGCTTTGCAAGATTTATCAAGATAAGGGAGTCGAGTTACGCGTAGATGCAGTCACTCGTAAAACCTTAGAAGATGCTGGACTCAAGAATTTGGTGGATGCCAAAGAGGAAGATTGGCATACAGAATATCTAGCCCCTATTTTGTCAATTAAGACGGTGTCTGATATTGATGAAGCTATGAAACATATAGAGCACTATGGTAGTAAACATACCGATGCCATCATCACCAATAACAAAGTTATGGCAGACCGCTTCTTGCGTGAAGTGGACAGTGCCAGTGTTATGGTGAATGCCAGCACACGCTTTGCCGATGGTTTTGAATATGGGCTCGGTGCTGAGATCGGTATTTCGAATGACAAACTCCATGCGCGTGGCCCAGTTGGGCTTGATGGCTTGACCTCCCTGAAATATATCGTCATGGGTCATGGCGAGATTCGAACTTAAGAAATCAATCACTATGGGTAATGCATATCTCTGGGTTAAGACATTTCATATTGTTTTAATTACTTCTTGGTTCGCAGGACTATTTTATTTACCCAGAATTTTTGTCAATCTCGCGGATGAAAAAAATCCTGAGACTTATGCTCGTCTGCTTGGCATGGCCGATCGACTCTTTCGGTTTATGACGATTTTGGCAGTGCCCGCCATACTGTTAGGCCTTGCTCTTTGGCTTCACTTCAGGGTTGGTGCTGGTGAAATTTGGATGCACGCCAAGTTATTTTTTGTACTATTGATTATTGGATACCACCATTCATGCTGGAATCTGCTCAAGAAATTCAGGGCGGGTATGAATACCAAATCTGGTGTGTGGTACCGCTGGTTTAATGAGGCTCCTGTACTTTTGCTGGTGATAGTCGTAGCACTCGTTATTTTCAAACCCTAATTACTATTTTTAAGATTCTTCCTTTTCTAAGATTGCTAGACCTATGAGATTTTTTGTTGTTTGTCCAGGTGGTCTAGAGCAAGCGCTAGCGCAAGAGTTGGCAAGTATTGCGAATCGCCCGGATTCTAAGGCGCTGGGAACTTGGGTCATTGATCCAACGCCTACTAGCCCTTCGGGTGGTATTGGCTTAGCAGCTCCTATTTCTGCGGCGATGGCCCTCAATTTGCACTCTCGAATCGCCAGTCGTGTTTTATTGCAAATGGCGCAAGCGCCTTATAGACAGGAAGATGATTTATATAAGCTGGCTAGTGGTTTAGCTTGGGAGGATTGGTTTACTTCCAAGCAAACTTTACGAGTTGATGTCACTGCACATCGCTCTCCACTAAAGAGCTTGAATTTTGCTACGCTCAAAATTAAAGATGCGATTGTCGATCGTTTACGTGATGTGACTGGTGATCGCCCTAGTATTGATACAGCCTTTCCGGATATTCGTGTACAGGCCCATCTCACTGCCACACAAGTAACAATTTATTTAGATACCTCTGGTGAGGCTCTGTTTAAAAGGGGTTGGCGTGATGAAAAGGGCGATGCACCATTAAAAGAAAATTTAGCTGCCGGTATTTTGTTGATTACAGCTTGGCAGCCATCACAGACTCTTTTTGATCCAATGTGCGGTAGCGGAACATTTCTGATTGAGGCAGCGCAAATGGCGCTGGCTATTCCGCCGGGGGCTATTCGTGCAGGAATGTATGGTGACGATGCCAAGCCAAGTCGACTAGCCTATCGTCCTTTAGTGACATCAGCGCATGGTTTTGGCTTTCAGAGGCTCAAACCATTTAATGAGCCTGCCGAACAAAAGCGTTGGGTTGAATTAAAAGAGGCGGCATTAGCGCAAATGTTGGCAATGCGAAAGCAATATCCCACGGTAGAGTCCCTTGGAATCAGCGGTGGTGATATTAATGAAAAATTAGTATCGATGTTCAGAGGTAATTGGCAAAGAGCCCAATTGCCCGATCAGCCAATTGTTCGACAAATCGATGCTTTAGCAGCAAAACCGCCTGTGGATACAAAAGAGGGAGTCATGCTACTAAACCCTCCTTATGGCGAGCGTTTGGTGATCAAGGGTGGTCGTGGTCAAGAACGAAATCAAGCGACATCTATTGATGAGCAAGAGCCAGAAAACCGTTTTGAGCTGAATCTTGAAACAGGTCGTCAAAGTGCTAAGCGCTCTAGTAGAGAATCCTTGAAGAAGTTACAGGCCCAAGAGGAACAAGATCCTAAGTTTGTGGAGTTTTTAAGGCAATTTGGTCAGCATCTCAAGGATTCATTTGGTGGCTGGAATGTATACGTTTTAACTGCGGATATGGCATTGCCTGGGCAATTGCGCATTAAAGAATCTAAGCGCACCCCTTTATTTAATGGCCCCTTAGAATGTCGTCTCTTTAAGTTTGAGATGCATAGCAAGCGCCCATCTTAGAATATGGCTGAGATGCAATAAGCGATTTAAAATCGAACAAATAAGAAATAGATTGAATTAAGCGGAGAGATTGATGGAATTGAAAACCTATATGTGCCTGATCTGTGGCTGGGTTTATGACGAGGCAGCGGGATTGCCTGATGAAGGGATTGCGCCAGGAACCCTATGGGCAGACGTCCCGATGAATTGGACTTGCCCAGAGTGCGGTGCTCGTAAAGAAGATTTTGAAATGATGGCGATTTAATTAGGAAATCAGAGTGGCAAAAGTTGATCAAAACGACGTTTTATTCGAACGCGCACAAAAGACAATTCCAGGAGGGGTGAACTCTCCGGTGCGAGCTTTCCGTCAAGTTGGAGGCACACCCCGATTTGTGACTAAAGCTAAGGGCCCTTATTTTTGGGATGCCAATAATAAGCAATATATTGATTTGATTATGTCTTGGGGCCCAATGATTGTGGGCCATGCCAATCCAGAGGTTGTTGAGGCCGTTCAAAAGGCGGCAGAAACCAGTTTTAGTTATGGCGCGCCTACTGAGGGTGAGATTGAATTAGCAGAACGTATCTGTGCCACCATGCCCAGTGTCGAACAAATTCGGATGGTATCAAGCGGAACTGAAGCAACGATGAGTGCTTTGCGTTTAGCGCGGGGTTATACCAATCGAGATTTAATTATTAAGTTTGAGGGTTGTTATCACGGTCACGCTGATAGTCTTTTGGTAAAAGCAGGCTCTGGCTTATTAACCTTTGCCGACTCTACGCAAAATGCCCCTTCATCCGGTGGCGTTCCTCAAGACTTAGTCAAACATACTCTTGTTTTGCCCTATAACGATGTTGCTGCGATTGAGGAAGTATTTCAAAAGCAGGGCGATCAAATTGCAGCCGTGATTATTGAACCGATTGCTGGCAATATGAATTTGATTCAACCTTCACCGGCCTTCTTAGCCGCTATTCGGAGTTTGACCCAAAAGCACGGTAGCGTTCTTATCTACGATGAGGTAATGACAGGTTTTAGAGTTGCATTAGGCGGCGCTCAATCTCTTCAGGGTATCGTTCCGGATTTAACTTGCTTAGGTAAGGTCATGGGTGGCGGTATGCCAATGGCAGCTTTTGGCGGTAAGAAAGAAATCATGTCTAAGCTAGCCCCCTTAGGAAATGTTTACCAAGCAGGAACCCTTTCGGGTAACCCAGTTGCGGTAGCTGCGGGCCTTAAAACTTTAGAGATTATTTCTAGAGAAGGTTTTTACGAGTGCTTGACTGGTCAAACTCAAAAGCTGATGGCTGGCTTGAAAAAAGCTGCTGATAAAGCCAATATTCCTTTTGCAGTCGATAGTGTCGGGGGTATGTTTGGATTTTATTTTGCTGACAACATTCCGAACTCGTATGAAGCCGTTACTAAAACCAATATCGATGCGTTCAAGAAATTCTTTCATTTGATGTTGGATGAAGGTGTGTATCTCGCTCCATCTGCTTATGAGGCAGGCTTTACCTCTATTACGCACGATGACGCAGTACTTGCTGCCATTATTTCTGCGGCTGAAAAATCATTTCCGAAGCTTTGAGTTGAAGTCAGAGCGGACTACATCCTTAGTGGATGGTCATAGCCCGCTACCTGTATTACCTCTGATTTTTTAGAATCTATTCCTGATTCCGCAACTTCAATCGCGGTGAGTTTGCCGCCCCAGACGCAGCCTGTATCAAGGCTAATGACATTCTGTTGGCGCATTAAACCTAGTGTTGACCAATGGCCGAAGTACAGCAGGGTGTCTTGCGTTTTACGTTTAGGAACTTTAAACCAGGGGATATAGCCAGCAGGCCCATCTTCTAAACCTTCCTTGCTCTCAAACTCCATTTGACCACCTGGGGTGCAAAATCGCATACGCGTCAGGGCATTAGTGATGACTCGTAAGCGCTCGAAACCTTTTAGTGAGGAGCGCCATTGGTTTGGAGTATTCCCATACATATTGGCCAAAAATTCTTTATAAGACTTATGGCGCAATGCTTTTTCAACTTCTTGGGCGTACTCAATGGTTTGATGTAGATCCCATTGAGGCAATACGCCAGCATGAACCATGAGTACTTTGCCATTGCTCAGTGCCATCGGCCGATGGCGCAACCATTTAATGAGTTCTGCTCGATCAGGGGCATTCAGAATGTCATCTACAGTATCAAGCCCTTTTGTTTTTCGTAAACCTGCATCAATCGCTAGGAGATGTAAATCATGATTACCTAAGATGCATTCAGCGTCACCAGCCTCTTGAAGTGATTTGAGTTGTCGTAAGCTGCCCAGAGAATCAGGTCCGCGATTGACAAGATCGCCCAGAAAAATCATTTTCGATTTTCGGGGTAATTTTTTCAGCAGAGCCTTGAGTGAAGGTCCACATCCTTGTACATCCCCAATTGCATAGATCTTGCTCATGCCCTATCTTAAAACGGAAAGAGCGTGATTCTATTATTCTGCGGTAATTTTTTTTACCACGCTGTACCGTACTAAGGTATTTTTACGTGCCTCATCGTGATTCACGATCGGCATTGGATAATCTCTTCCTAGTAATACACCTGCTGCCTCAAGCTCAAGATGGCCTGCCAACCAGGGCGCATGAATAGATTTCTTAGAGAGTTTTTCCAATTGAGGAAGATAGCGTTTAATAAATTTACCTTCAGTATCAAACTTTTCGGATTGGGTGATAGGATTAAAAATTCGGAAATAAGGCTGTGCATCACACCCTGATGATGAGGCCCATTGCCAGCCACCATTATTGGAGGAGAGTTCAAAG
>CANIMS010000127.1 GCA_947468785.1 Betaproteobacteria bacterium | reverse complement strand
TCATATTCGATCGGGTTAATGATTCTTCAAATAATTCTGCAAATGATTCAGACATGTGTATTCACTTTGTGCCGCCAGAAGGCCTGACGGGTTAGATTAAAAAAGCCCCAAGAAACACGCTAATGAAAAGATCGCGTTGTAGAGTTTCTTAAGACACCAAAACTACTCCTTACAGCTAACTTCCACTACCCGCAAAACTAAGCAGTTGCAGATTGATACCAATCCAAAACTAAGCTAACTGCTTGATCTATCGACAAATCTGATGTTTCAAGCACTTTTGCGCCATCTGCAATCACTAAAGGAGCGGCACCTCGACTACTGTCTCTGGCATCCCGCTCCTGCAAATCTTGCAGTAAGTCGGAAAGTTTAGCAGAAATTCCCTTAGCTATCAATTGCTTATAACGACGCTCCGCTCTTGCAGAGGCTGTTGCAGTCAAGAAAACCTTCAAAACAGCGTCCGGGAATATGACGCTCGCCATGTCCCTTCCATCGGCTACAAGCCCTGGAGATTGGCGGAAACTGTGCTGTAAATCCACTAAAGCGGCCCGTACCTCAGGATGCACTGCCAAAGTAGAGGCTCTAAGACCGATGCTTTCCGTACGAATCGCCTCCGTAACATCCTTGCCATCGAGAAAAATTTGATTATTTTTGAATAAAATCAATAACTTAGATGCTATTAGACCCAATTCTGGGCCATTTTTGACATCTATTCCCTGGATTTCGCTGGCTAGCGCAACTAAGCGATATAAGGCGCCACTATCCAAATAATGAAAACCCAAGCTATCTGCCACTAGAGAGGCAACTGTTCCCTTCCCTGAGGCAGTAGGTCCATCAATAGCAATGACTGGTGGGAGACTCATAAAAAATGGTGGACTGATTCAGTTAATGAGTTAACTCACCACTTTCGCAAACTCTGCGAAGTAAGTAGGGAATGTTTTAGCAACACAATTCGGATCGTTGATAGTGAGCGCATGGGGTCCAAACGCAGCAAGTGAAAAACACATTGCCATGCGATGGTCATCGTATGTATCAATACCTTCACTTGGCGACTTCCATTCGCTTTGTGATGCTGGTGCCTGAATCACAATGTAGTCAGGACCCTCTTCAACAGTTGCCCCAACTTTTTTTAATTCTGTTGCCATTGCAGCAATGCGATCAGTTTCTTTCACACGCCAGCTTGCTATGTTATTCAAGCGCGTAGGACCTTCGGCAAATAATGCCGCTACTGCGAGTGTCATGGCGGCGTCAGGTATTTCAGTGCAATCTATCGTGATGCCATTGAGTTTTCCACTGGCATTCTGAACACCAGCAACTTCAATCCAATCTTCGCCTGCAGTAATCTTGGCACCCATCAGAGCGAGCGCGTCTGCAAATGCCACATCTCCTTGAATACTATCTTTGCCAACACCGAGCACGCGTACAGGGCCGCTGCCAATAGCACCTAGAGCAAGGAAATAAGAGGCGGAGGAGGCATCACCTTCAACCGAGAGCTCTCCTGGACTTTGATAAATAAGACCTGAAGTATTGGCTGGAATCACAAATGATTGCGAGTCAGGGCATGAAACCTTAACGCCAAAACGAGCCATTAACTTGAGAGTAATGTCGATGTAAGGGCGTGAAATAAGTTCACCAACCACTTCGATTCGAACTGGCTCAATTGCCAAGAGAGGCAGAGCCATCAGCAAAGCCGTTAAGAACTGACTCGATACATCGCCGCGTACTTTTACGACATCTTTAATATGAATATCTGCCGCAGAAATCTGAATGGGCGGATAACCTTCTTGCAATTCATATTCAATCTTGGCTCCCACTTGGCGCAATCCATCTACCAGATCACGAATTGGGCGTTCATGCATACGTGCTACGCCTGATAAGCGATAGTTACCGCCCTGCATTGCCAGTGCTGCAGTCAATGGACGAATTGCAGTACCAGCGTTCCCCATAAAGAGATCAGCATCACGCACTGGAAATTTTCCACTACAACCCTGAACCACACAAACATTATTCTCTTTGTCAGTCACGGATAAACCAAGCTGACGCAATGCATTTCGCATCACTTGCGTATCATCCGCATCTAATAAATTTTTGAGAGTGCTTGTGCCAGACGAAAGCGCTGCCAGCAGTAGTACGCGATTCGAAATACTCTTGGATCCTGGCAAAACAATCGAGCCTTGAGCTCGTGTAAATGGACCAATCTGAATACTGGGCAAATGAGCCATTAAACCCCATCCAAATCTTGGCGAGCTTTACTTGCCTTATTAAATAATTTTTCTAGACCTGGGCCATCGTTTTCAGCAATTAATTTGCGCATGTGATTGACGATCAATAGGTACTGATCGAGCTCCTTCAAGATAGCAGTGCGATTACCCAAGCAAATGTCACGCCACATCTCTGGGCTAGATGCCGCAATCCGAGTGAAATCTTTAAAGCCCGCACCGACATGACCCAGCTTTTGCTCGGCATCTTCAGAATTGACTACGCTTGCCATCAAAGCATAAGAGAGCAGATGGGGTAAATGCGAGACTGCAGCATAAATTGCATCGTGTTGGACACTACCAATCATTTTTACTTCGGAACCAACTGATTCCCAGAAGCCCATGATCAGAGCCGTATCTTCGGGAGAGTTTTCTTGCAAGGGGCAAACAATGGTTTGTCTTCCCTTAAATAAATCTGCTTTCGCAGCGCTCGCTCCGTGTTGTGCGCCACCCGCAATTGGATGGGCCGGTACAAATTGACACGCTTTTTTACCCAATACTTCCTTAGCCGCCAAAATCACATCGCCCTTAGTGCTACCAGCATCAGTAATCATGGTTTTAGATTCGAGATGCGGTTCGATAATTTCAAACGCTGCACGCATTTGCGCAACCGGCACACAAAGGACGATTAGATCTGATTTTTTGGCAGCCTCAAGCAAATCCACTACACCGTCAATCGCGCCCATCTTGAGCGCTTGATCTAAGTTCGCTTGACTGCGTCCAACGCCCAATACCGTTTTCACTACCCCAGCTTGCTTCAGCGCCAATCCAAGGGATGCCCCGATCAGGCCGACACCAACAATCGTCACAGTTCCGTAATTACTATCTGGATTCATGATGGTCATAGGAATAGAGGTCTTTTGTAATCTGAATGAATTACTGTTTTGCCAAGATATCTTTTAGGGCATCTAGAAAGGCTGCATTCTCTTCGGGCAAGCCTATTGAGATACGAAGCCATTGTGGCAATCCATAATTGCCGACTGGTCTGACAATAATGCCGCGCTTGAGCAAGGCTAAGTTGATACGGCTACCAGCCTCATCATCATCGCCCACTTTAACCAAGACAAAATTACCAGCAGAAGGTAAATAAGCAAGTCCAAGTTGATCAAAGGCTTTGGTTAGTTGAGCATATCCAGCACGATTAACCTCAAAGCCTTTTTGTAAGAATGCAGAATCCTGAAATGCAGCAATCGCTGCGGCTTGCGCGAGACTATTCACATTGAACGGCTGACGAATACGATTTAGTAAATCGGTTAAATGGGGTTGAGCCACTCCATAACCAATCCGTAAACCAGCCAGACCATAAGCCTTAGAAAAACTGCGTGACAAAATCATATTCGGGAAACGCTTCACCCAGGCAATCGCATCGTAGCGCTGTTCAGGAGCCAAATATTCGTTGTATGCCTCATCCAACACGACTACTACATCACTAGGAAGTGCGAGTAAAAATTCTTCAATTTCTTTTGCGGGCAAATAGCTGCCAGTGGGATTATTGGGATTAGCAACAAAAACCAGTTTGGCTTTAGGGCCTGAAGCTTTAACGGCAGCTAACATTGCAGGCAAATCATGTCCATAACTACTAGTTGGAGCAACCTCAATAGACTTAGCGCCTACCGCTTGGGTAGCCAAGGGATAAACCGCAAAAGCATGTCGAGAAAAAATAACCTCATCATCTGCTTGTGCAACAGCGCGTGCAGCCAACTCCAAAATGTCGTTGCTGCCATTACCCAAAGTAATCCAATCTGCCGGCACACCCAAGCGCTCAGCCAAGACTTTCTTTAATTCAAACCCATTTGAATCGGGGTAGCGACCTAAGTCGGCTGCCGCTTTGAGCATTGCATCTTGAGCTGACTGAGGCATTCCTAATGGGTTCTCGTTGGATGCCAATTTCACAATCTTGCTTTCATCCAAACCATAGTCACGCGCAACTTCGCTAATAGGGCGACCACCAACATAAGGTGCAATCGCGTGAATGTGTTTTAAACCAATTTTTGAAGTCATTCTGGCAGCGGTTAATTTACCGGTTTATCTTCTGCAGCCTTAAGCTGAGTGGGGATAGGAACCGAGGTTTTTATAGAATGCGGCAATCTCTTTCAACTCTTCCAAAGCGTTAATCACCTTTGGATCTGCAGCATGACCAGCAATATCAATATAAAAATGATATTCCCAAGTACCTTTGCGTGCAGGACGTGATTCAAAACGATTCATCGATACGCCATGCTTCGCCAGGGGAGCAAGCAGACGATAGACTGCGCCAGGTTGATTATCTACAGACAGCACTAAAGACGTTTGGTCATGGCCAGTTGGCTGACATTCATAAGAGCCGATGACTACAAAACGGGTGCGATTATGAGCATCATCTTGCACTTGAGCAGTGACCACTTGTAAACCGTAAGCCAATTGAGCTGGATCACCAGCAATTGCAGCTAGAGTTGGATCATTCGCAGCTAAGCGTGCTGCTTCAGCATTACTACTAACCGCTTGGCGTTTTAAATGAGGGGCATTCTGACTCAACCATTGCTGGCATTGTGCCAAGGCTTGAGCATGCGCACAAACCGTGGTGACCCCATCCAAATTACCACTCTTGGATAAAAGATGATGATGAATCGGCAACACCACTTCGCCGCTAATATGCATCGGGGAATCAAGCAATAAATCCAAAGTGCGAGAGATGGCACCCTCGCTAGAATTTTCTACAGGGACTATGCCAAATTGAGCCGAGCCCTTTTCTACCGCCTTAAATACTTCATCAAGACTGTTGCAAGGCAAGCCTGCAATAGAGTGACCAAAATAGTTTTGGGCAGCCTGCTCAGAGAAAGTACCTGCTGGTCCAAGATACGCAATCGTTTGACGCGCTTCTAAGGCACGACAGGCAGACATTACTTCTCTCCAGATTGCCGCAATCCCATCGGGCAATAAAGGCCCCTGATTAATTTCTTGCAGCTTGGCAACAACCTGTCGCTCACGCTCAGGCCGAAACACCGGGGTAGAAAATCCACCTTTAATATGACCAACTTCTTGAGCAGCTTTGGCACGCTGACTGAGCAAATCTAAAATCTTTGCATCTAGTGAATCAATTTTTTCTCGAAGAGGTGCGAGGCGTTGTTCTTCAGTACTCATTAAGCCCGCCTTTCAAAGTCGCGCATAAATTCAACCAAGGCTTTAACACCTTCTAAAGGCATTGCGTTGTAAATGCTGGCGCGCATACCGCCAGCCGCTTTATGTCCACGCAAGGCAACCAAACCAGCAGCGTTCGTCTCTTCTAAGAATTTCGCATTCAAGGACTCATCCTTGAGAAAGAAGGTCACATTCATACGAGAGC
>CANIMS010000126.1 GCA_947468785.1 Betaproteobacteria bacterium | reverse complement strand
GGCACCAAAGGAGGTCTAGCTCGAACAAAATCCACCGTTACTGTTGTGTCTGGAATGAGGTGGTTTTGAATTCTCTCTCTTAACTTTTGTTCCACTAAATCAAAGTCACTCATTTTGTTTGCCCGAATATCAGCTGTTGCTTTAGCTTCAGGTGGAATCATGTTGCGGACTGTACCTGCCTGTGCAAGCGTCCAATTAAACTTCACTCCGGGTGCAATATTGCTTAAGTCTCGGGTTTGCAGCACTTGATGCGCCATCTCATAAAGAGCATTACGACCAAAATCTGGATTAGCACCAGAATGTGCAGCCTTACCTCGTACTGTTAAATCTGCACGAGCAATGCTAGAGGTTGCCAAACGCACATAATCTACTTTTGTTCCACTAGTCTCACACGAGATCACCAAATCATTTGCTTCACCCAATGCCATGATGGCTTCCTTAGAGCCGGGCGAGCCAATTTCCTCGTCACCATTAATCAAAATAGTTAACTCACCAAATGAATTAATCCCTGCCGCTTTAATAATCTTGAGCGTATGCAAAATCACTGCTATACCAGCACGATCATCCTGAATACCTAATCCATACGCTTTGCCATCAAGCACTTTAAAAGGCTGCTTTTTGCTATCGCCCTTTTGATATACCGTATCCATATGAGCGATCATGGCAATTTTTGCCGTGCCATTACCTTTGATCTTGACCAGAATCATCGCGCCCGTTTTAGTATTGCCACTACCCTGTACTACTTCATAGGGGATTCCAAGCTGATCTAATTTCTTGCCAATAGCGGCTTGAATTTTTGCTAAACCCTCTAAATCGGTGCTGCCTGACTCAATCGCTACTAACTCCTCCAGAGTTTTCAACAACTCAGGTTCCTCTTGATTAGCTAAGGCAATGATCTGGCTAGCTTGAATTTGCTGTATGTCGGCAGCGATTGACTGTCTAGTAAGGGTAATGCCCCCTAGAACCAGACTAGATCCAATGAGGAATGAAATACAAAGAGGTAAATGGCGAAACAGTTTCATGGCATCCTTCTATCAATACTTCATACGACTCATATAAAAATTTGTTTTACTGAGCCCCGAAGATCCATCTCAAAATCGAGCCCTGCTACTGGTGGCCTAGCAAAATACCAATTAATGCCACAGTACATCCGCTTTTGTTTAGCGAAAACCTCTTCTACTAAACTACCTATATTGTGAATTGAGTATGCTTGTGCGCTAGTCACATCGCCCCAATTAAAACCAAGACTTGCCAGGCGCTGCTGCATTTCATTGACGACAAATTCCATCTTTAATTTCAGTCCCGCTTCTGAGCAATCCCCATACGCAATAATTCTCTCGCGATATGGCTCTGATCCAGATCTTGCATCTCCGCCGCCCGATATGACAAAGCTTGGAAGAGCATCTGTGTTTGCAGGAACGGTATAGGTAAAGGAGTACATTCCAACTTCTGTTGGTCCAAAATATTCAGGACAAACATTGGTACGTGCTACAGGGTTGATAAACGAGCGGCCTGAAGACTCCGCCTGGTAGATTCCCCATCGCTCAAGAGTGCTGACATACTTTCTGTTGAAAGCAATGAATCCCTGATCATCAAATTGCATTGGAGAACGGAGTTCACAGTGTGCAAAAGCAGTGAGTGGACGACCAATTTTCTTTAAGTGCTCTTCAATGCGCAGAAAAGCATCTTCAATGGGGACTAAAGATGTAAACCGGACTTGCTCTAACTGAAAGCCCGGCTCTGCAGCTACGCCGCCAGAGTATTGAAATACGCTAGGAATATAGCGGTAGCCGCCCTCTTTAAAAACCGCAGTAGGATACATAGATAGATCCTATTAATCAGGCTGCATATTGGAAGATTTCACAATACGCTCGTATTTGAGTATTTCAGATTGAATATGCTCTTGGAACTTAGCAGGAGTGCCCCCAATAATTTCAATACCTCTATCGCTAAAATTCTTTTTCACTGCAGGATCCTGCAATGCCTTATTGATTGCTTGGTTCATTCTATCGACAGCATCTTTAGTCATACTAGTTGGGGCCACAATGCCATACCAAGAGTCGGTCTCAAAACTCGGAAATCCTTGTTCAGCAATCGTAGGAATTTCAGGGGCTAATGGAGCTCGAGTTAAATAGGTTGTCCCGATTGCCTTAATTTTTCCAGACTTAATATAGGGCAAGAAATCAGGCAAGTTACCAAACATAAAATCAACATTTCCAGCGATGAGGTCTGTTAAAGCAGGCCCTTGACCGCGATATGGAATATGGACAGCAAAAATACCCGCCTGGGATTTCAGCATCTCACCTGCAAAATGCGCAGTCGTCCCATTACCAAAAGAAGCATAAGAAAGTTTTCCTGGATTTTTCTTAGCGTATGCAATGAGTTCTTTTAAGTTATTGACTGGCAAGCTTGATTTGACTGCCAACACATTTGCCGTTTTGGCCATTAAAACGACTGGCTGAAGATCTCTGGTGGCGTTATAGGGTAAGTTTTTAATCAGAGATTGATTTACTGTAAAACTATTAGCAACGGCTCCTACCGTTAAATTATCGTTTGCCTTGGCGGTAGCATCGACTCCAATGACTGTGCCTGCGCCTGGCTTGTTATCAACAATAACCGGTGAACCTAGAGATTTAGATATCTCAGGTGTGACCGTACGAACTACCGAATCTAAGGTACTAGCGCCGCCCGGGAAGGGCACAATGATTCGAACTGTTTGGCCATTAGGCCAATTGGCCTGTGCCAGTGCACTAAAAGAAATTGCCCAAAATAAAACCGCAGCACCATGAGTAACAATAGCTCGCACAATTATTGGCATAAAAAGTCCTATTCAATAGCGTTGAGAAAAAACTCTTTCAATTCCTAAACATGCCCATATTTTTTTAAAGCATCAGCAAGACTTAAGCCATTGGCAATATCAATTCGAATATTCTTTTCAATCGCAGTTAGTCGCTCTGATTCAATTAACACCGCTTCGACATGCTCTACAGGAATAACAATAGCACCATCGTCATCACACAAAATGAAGTCGCCCGGCCTAACGATGACATTGCCACCATCATGACCTCGCATATAGACAGGCACCTGAGATGCGGTAACTTTCCAGCGACCGATTGATTGCACAGGGGTGCGATAACAAGCAAACACTGGGAATTGGTGTTCGCCAATCCATCTAACATCTCGTATACCGCCATCTAGCAACGCCCCAACAGAGCCTCGCTCCTTCATGCCTAGGGCGATTAATTCACCGAAGTAGCAAATACCATTGCCATCCCCACTCCAAACGCTAATCTCTCCCGAGGATATGCCCTGGCAAGCAGTCATCTTATCGGCATCACCGCCTTGAGGATAAGGCGTCATTTGGCCACGAATCGTGTATGCCCAACCCGCCATTCTTTTGGTGGTGTCGGGATAGGGTCCAAACTGGGATGAAAGACCCTGTTGCAGAAGATTCATATTATCGAGAACGTCTGCCACATTAGAGGTATCAACCTCTAAATAACGAAGTCGGATTTCTTCTTTTTTAGCTGCCGTAAAAGTCATTGCTTTACCTTTGTAATCGATTAGGTTCCAACTTGAAATGTAGCCATCATCTTGCGCAACATCGCAACGACACTTTGCGCAACAATACGACCTGTTTTTGGATTTTCTGAAGGAATATTCTCCATCTTCATGGAGAATTTTGCGGAGTCTGACTCTACGGTAATGGTATGTGTATTTCTCACTACAGTAGGATCGGCCCAAATTTCCAGATGAGTTTTTTCAGGTCCAACACCTGCTAATGCAAGTGCTACAACGACATTGAGGTTTGCAGGAAAGCCTTTAGCGGCCTCTCTCGCATTACCTGAAAATACTTTTAGTGGCTCAGTCAGCCCATCCACTGAAATATTGTTTTCTATTAAATGTGGCGCACCTTTCAAGCCTAATGGTGGTTTATTAGTCACCATCTTGACTGAAAATATTTCACCTTCTGCAGCAGCAATCATTGCATCTAGACCGATCAGCGCTCCCGTAGGTACCATGATGGTTCCACCGGTTGTTTTTGCAAGCTCAATTAACTCTGGTTTAAATAAAATAGCGCCCACAGATAAAACAATCGCTTTTTTCTTGGCACGTAAAAAAGGTGCAATGATGTCGCTCAATAACTCAGCAGGAGCGCATTCAACAACGACATCAGCCTCTGGCTCTAAAGCAGAAATTGGTAAAACCTTGACCGGGTATGCCAGAGTTTTTACAAAGTCATTTGCTTTTTCTTGGTTTTTAGCTGAAACAGCGCTTAATACAACCCCAGGAATATCTCCATTCGTTAGGCGGGTTGCCAAAGATTTTCCAATGGCGCCCAATCCGGCGATGGCAACGCGTAGAGGCTTAGTTGTAGATTCCATAAATACTCACTCGATTAAATTCAATGCTCTTATTTCAAAATATAAGTATATAGGCGGATTAATGATGGGGTTATACCCATAACAAGGGAGCCAACCCTTCTGGGATATATTTGCTAATATGGCTCAATTACCCTACAAGCTGGCCTTAACCAGCACGAGATCGATCAAGTCAATCACTAGAGAAGAAAAATGATAGCGCTAATTTCTAACTTATCCGAATCAGGCCTACTCACCCTCCTACTGATTGCCTCTATAGCGCTTAGCCTCTTATGCTTTTTTTTAATTCAAAAATATTGCACCTGGTTAAGTCTGGATGATGATGGAATTTTCGGGACCATCTTTGCTAACACTATGCCCACACTTGTTGGCTTTGTCTTCGCTTTTGTTACCGTTGCTGCTTGGCAAAACTATAACTCTGTAAGTGACACGGTCTCAAAAGAAGCGCACACATTATTTAATCTCTATCAAATAATGGATGCTTATCCTAGCGAGACCAAAAAAGCAGGGCAAGATGAATTAATTAGCTATGCAAAAATAGTTATCGAGCAAGAGTGGCCTATTCTTAATCAACAGCAGTTTGATATAAATGCCTTTAAAAGCCTCGATCGCATCAAGCAAATTTTTGTAAGCCACAAGCCATCTAATTTTGAAGGAATTGCAATCCACAATGAAGGTCTGAGCCTGTTATCGGACTATACGGATTTACGTCGCAATCGTATTGAGAGTGCTAAATCGTTTCTTGCAAAACCCATGTGGGCTGCACTGATTATTTCTGCGATTCTATTAATTGTCTTCTCGGCCCTATTTAAAACAAGAAATATTCGGATCCATGCAGTA
Source organism: Betaproteobacteria bacterium (assembly GCA_947468785.1). Taxonomy (GTDB): domain Bacteria; phylum Pseudomonadota; class Gammaproteobacteria; order Burkholderiales; family Burkholderiaceae; genus Polynucleobacter. The sequence continues at coordinate 375 of CANIMS010000126.1, read as the reverse complement.
ATGATCGCTTTAGTTGGAGGGTCACTTGGCGTCATGTTCTTTCTGTTGGTTATTTATGACAACCCATTTTGGGGTCCAAGCGCTATAGAGCCAGCCCCATTTCAAAAAATGCTTGAATCGATAGCTATTATTAAGCGATAGCTAGACCCTAATTTTGGTGACAAATTCCATTAAACCATTTAATGGAATTTTGAAAAAATCAGATTGACGGGCTGAATTCTTGAGCATCCAGCTAAAAATAAGCTCTCTCCAGTGCGACATACCAGATAGCTCCTCAGGAGAAATAGCATCTCGAGAGACAAAAAATGAGGTTTCCGATAACTCAAATTGCAACTCCAGCTTTAAAGCAATCAATTTCAGAATTTCTTGCATATC
>CANIMS010000125.1 GCA_947468785.1 Betaproteobacteria bacterium | reverse complement strand
TTCTTGTTAGGGAATCAAACGAAATAGGCTGAATAAACGGGGATCGATCACTTCTCGGAAATAGGCTGCCGATAGTTAATAAGGTACTGAGTGCGGCATTATTAGGAGCAAAAGTAAACGCAATATTGGCGCGGGTACGATCAGCAAGATTAGCCATTGCATTAGCAATATCCAAATGGTGGTAGTGGATCATGGAATCCATGCAAACCACATGATCAAACTCACCTAAGGCTGGATCCAACATATCACCAGAGCGAAACTCAATCGAACCAGATCCAAAATCATTACCAGTTCTCTCGCGAGCCAGGTCCACTAAAGTTGGTGACAAATCAATCGCCACTACATGAGCCCCTCGCCTTGCCAGATCAGCTGCTAAGACACCGGTTCCACAACCAGCGTCTAAAACACGTTGACCAGTTAAATCGCTAGGCAAATAACTCAGCAAAAGGTGGCGCATTTCTTCGCGACCAGCTCGTACCTTAGCTCGTATGCCGCTGACTTTGGCTGTCGATGTTAATTTCGCCCAGGCATCCACTGCAGTGCGATCAAAATACTCCTGCAACTGAGTGCGTTTCTGGGTGTAAGAATTTTCAAGCATCGAATAATCGCCTTTAAATTATTTCAACCATGGGGAATAGATATATGCGAGTAGGTGCGCTATTACTGCCATGCCCCCAAAAAATAGCGTTCCTTGCACAAGATGACGATGCAGCCCCTCCGACTCCTCCATACTCAAGCTTGTTAGAGTTGCTCTCGAATTGCGAAGGCTTACTGCTTGGGCGGCTTGTAAACGAATTCCCTCGGTGCCGACCGTAGATTCATGCTTTCTCTTTTCTTGATCTAAGCGCGCCATGCGCAGTTTCCAGATAAATTGTCCCGCATTGATCACGTAGGTGGCGTATGCTGCCAAAGCCAAAATCATTAATTGGTATTGGTCTAAATATCCCGTTGCTAAGGCCACTAGATATAAGGTATGCAAAAGCAAAACTAGCATACTGAATACATCTTCCCAGAAGAATGCTGGCGCAAATAAGTAGCAATTGAAAACAACTTTTTCCCAAATGCATCCGGTAATCATGATGGTGTACAGCGTTAAGGTTTTGACCACTACCGAGACATTTGCAGCGTACTGACCTTCGCCCGTCCACAAAAAACGAAGCACTAAAAATAAGCTCACTAAGAACACAACAAATTGAACGGGTGCCAAGATCCCCTGAACCAAAGTCCATTTAGTCGCATCTCTTCTTACCCGCTCTTCTGGGGTATAAAGTGGCTTATATGTATGTTCCATGCGCTATCTGCTGTATTTCCTAAAGCAACTTTTCGGCAAGAGTTAATGCACCTTTTAATATCTAAAAAGTGTCAATCAAAGTTTACGTTATTTGGGGAAAGAAAGTCCTCGGGATAACCCTATTGCAGTAGTTTCCCTATGGCAAGTTGCCTAAATAAAATGCCTAATAGAACAAATGCAAAATAATTGGCTTTGATGCAAATCAGGTCGTTATTTTTTTGCAGTGCAACATATTATGGCGGGTACCTAGCGCCTTTTATATTGCATTGATTGCTTCACTATTAGGGGATGGGCTTTGCCAGACTCGCTGAAAAAAACATACCAATCTAATCTAGGTGAATTGGATAATGCCGAAATGATGCTATGGCTTAATAAGACCATAGAATCTGAAATAATCCCCCGATTACTCATGGGGCATCAGTTGGAGGCGGCCAACCAGAATGCTGTGAGCAAAGCCAGCAAAATCGAAGTAAAGCAAACCGAGATAATCGACTTTTGCCAGATATTATTGGATGGCCCTATAGAGAGCTGCTTCTCATACATAGCTGAAATGCAAAAATCAGGCCATACCCTTGTCTCGCTCTATATGAATCTCATTCCAGCATCGACAAGACGCTTGCAGGAGCTCTGGGAAAATGATGTGAATAGTTTCACAGAGGTCACCATGGCACTGGGGCGCGCTCAAAACCTGATTCACCAGCTTAGCCCCATCTTTATGAATGAAGGCAATATAAGCCAGCTCAAAGGTAACGCCCTTCTTATTAACGCGCCCGGATCCCAGCACACCTTAGGAATCTTAATATTGGGTGAATTTTTCAAATTGAATGGCTGGAATACAACGGTTGAAATTGAAATATCAAGCGAAGAATTAAAGGAGCGAGTTCAATCGCAAGCCTTTGATTTATTGGCAATTTCCGTCTCTTGCGATGACCAGTGGGATACAATTAAACCCTTGCTGAAAGAAATCAAACAGGCCTCAAAAAATAAGGGGATGATAACGATGATGGGTGGCGCGTTGTTCGATCATAAACCTGAGCTGGTCGAAGTCTGCCCTGCTGATATCTGCACCCTAACAGCAGAAGAAGCAATTGCGGAAGTTTCTGAATTGCTACTGCAAAAGAATAAATTTAATTAAGATGTCAATTTCAAAACATCCGGAAATGCTGTTTAAAGACTTAAGCGGCAAAGAGCTAAGTCATATTGCACAAGCATCCTCCGATATTTCATTCGTTTTAGATGATTCTGGATCGATACAGGGTATCTACTCTGATAATCAGGATCTCAGCAAAATCATTCCGGATGATTTAATTGGGAAAAAGTGGCTAGAGGTAGTAGAGCCTGATAGCAGAAAAAAAGTACAGCGCTTGCTCGATGATGCTAGTACAGACAATATCTCCAAGTTTAGACAAATCAATATGTATGGCAATGAGGAGAATATCGCATTACCCATAATGTGCGCCTCGATCAAAACATCATCGAATAAAAAAATTATCGTTATTGGTAGGGATCTTAGAGAAACTTCTAAGTTGCAACAAAATTTGGTTTCTGCTCAGAAAGAGATTAGTCAAAATTATCTACATATCAATCAACTAGAAGAGCGTTTCCGCTCTATCTTTGAAGTTGGCACGGAATCGATCATCATCGTTAAAGCAGATGATGAATATCCAATCGTTGAAATAAATACGAATGCTATGAAGCAGCTACTAATTGCTAAAAATCATTGCATTGGAAAATCATTTCTATCACTCATGCCTGCTAATGAGTTTAAGAAAGTAAATGCTTTTTTTCAGGAAACGCTAGAAATGGGCGAGCCCAGAGTATTGGATGCGTCTACTGTGAGCAATAAATCAATTCAGATTAGCGCAACCTCATTTACGAACGACAGAAAACCATACTTATTACTGAATCTGAAACCGGCAAACTCAACTGCATTAGATGGCTTATTTGAGCCAGATTCTTTAACAGTGAAAGCCATTGAAAATAATGCATATGGTTTTATTGTTTGCACTCCGGAAGGTCTTATTCTGAAAGCCAATAAAGCCTTTATTAAGTTAAGCAATAAAAAAAGCGAACAAGACTTGATTGGCACCCCTATACAACAGTATCTAGGCTCAGACAAAACCGAATTTGATGAAATGATGCAATCCTTGAAAGGCAAAGCGAGCGCGCAATCTTGCGTGTCTTCAATTGGCAATAATAGGGGCGGCATTAAATTAGTCGATATTTCTGCAGTATCCGTAGCGCAACCACGCCCCTGTGTTGGCATGATCTTTCGTCAAGTAGATTCGAGAGAAACTAGCGGTAAACGTATCGATAAAAAACTAGTTCGTAGCTCGCAGGAATTATCGATGCTTGTTGGAAAAGTACCTCTCAAAGATATCCTATCGGAAACCACAGACTTAATTGAGCAGCTCTGCATCAAAGCTGCCCTGGATCTGACCAAAGATAATCGAGTTTCTGCTTCTGAAATCTTGGGATTATCACGACAAAGTCTCTATATCAAACTCAGAAAATATAATCTCGTAGACTCCTATAAGGATATTGATTAGAAAGTCAGCAATGAGCAAGCAGGTTGCATTGATGGTTCTAGTTGATATCCAATCATCAGCAAAAATCAGCGGTATTTTAAGACTCATGTTTGCAAGATTATGGCTTTGGTCGACCTCGGGACTAGAGTTCTATAAACATATGGGCTCTGGAAAGAATGGTGGCTTCTCGATTCACCCAAGCGGAACCCATCAAGCACTCTTTTGCATTTTTCAAGACATGGCTAGCTTGGAGCATTTTTACCAATCCTCTAGATTAATTCGCTGGTATCGGGCGCATGCTCAAGATTTTTTCTCAGTCAAACTGAAGGCCTATTCCATTAAAGGTAAATGGTCAGGCTTTACTCCTCAAATTACCGCAGAAGAACCCTCTTCTGGTCCCATCGTGTCTATTACTAGAGCATCCATTAAGCCGCTTTACTGCATTCCGTTTTGGCGCAAGCAACCTGCGGCTGAAGTCTCTCTTGAGAAATCCTCTGGCTGCATTATTGCTGCCGGTATTGGTGAGGCTCCTTTTTTTCGTCAAGCTACCTTTACTATCTGGGAGTCTCAAGCGGCAATGGATCAATACGCTAGACAAGGCGCCCACCAATCCGCCATCCGCGCATCAATGAGTGGTCACTACTTTTCTGAATCCATGTTTTCACGCTATCAACCTTTTGATGCCTCCGGTAGCTGGAAGGGGCGCACTCTTGGCTAAGTCCCCCATTATTATTATTGGAGGGGGTATTGGTGGATTAAGCTGTGCACTTGATCTTGCATCATCAGGTATTGAAGTGATTGTCATTGAGAAAGAGCCTCAAGTTGGTGGCAAGATTCGACAAATTGATTGCTCAAATGACCCACTAAAGCCTTCACCTATTGACTCTGGCCCAACGGTTTTTACAATGCGCTGGGTTTTTGATGCCCTCTTTGAAAAAGCAGGGACCTCTCTAGAGTCCGAGTTTAAGCTTGAGAAATTGGATATCCTGGCCAGGCATGCTTGGAGTAAAGATGAGAGACTCGACTTATTCTCCGATGTCGAGCAATCTGCACAAGCTATTTCAGAATTTTCTTCTCCTGCAGAAGCAAAACGGTTTCTACAATTTTCTGATCAATGCCGCAGACTTTATAAGGCACTTGAAAAGCCTTATATGCTTTCAGCGAAGCCAAACTTTGGAGGCATGATTGCTGACTTAGGAATTTCTGGATCTAAAGTCTTATACGACATTGGCTTATTTAGCACCCTCTGGAAATCCTTAGGGAATTATTTTCAAGACCCTAGAATGCACCAATTGTTTGGGCGCTACGCAACCTATTGTGGGTCTTCACCCTATCAAGCACCTGCTACCCTCATGCTCATTGCCGATGTTGAGACGCAAGGAGTATGGGCGATCGAAGGCGGCATGTTTACCCTAGTCAAGACCATTCGAAGATTGGCAGAAAATAAAGGTGTGCAATTGATGACGGGGAAAGCTTGCGAAGAAATTCTGCTCAAACATGGCAAGGTCAGCGGTGTTCGATTAACAGATGGAACCTTACTCTATTCAGATCACGTTGTTTTCAATGGCGACCTTGCAGCACTCCAAACTGGCCTTCTCAATGCGGAAGGAATTAAAGTATTTAATGAAAAGATGGCTCCACCCTCACCTGCGAAAAGATCGCTTTCCGCCATGACTTGGTCGATTAATGCTAAAGCGGATGGCTTTCCCTTGGTCCGTCATAATGTATTCTTTAATCAAGATTACCGTGCCGAATTTGATGATATCTTTCAGAAGAAGCGTCTACCGCATAAACCAACGGTATATGTGTGTGCTCAAGACCAAGGCGAT
>CANIMS010000124.1 GCA_947468785.1 Betaproteobacteria bacterium | reverse complement strand
CAAGCCGTTCGAGTGCTAAAAGCACTCGGCCCACAGTTTGATTTAGAGGAGGCGCCTGTTGGTGGCGCTGCCTATGATCTTTCTGGACATCCTTTGCCGCCAGCCACTTTAGCGTTAGCGAAAAAAGCGGATGCAATTTTATTCGGCGCTGTAGGCGACTGGAAATACGACACTCTTCCACGTGAACATCGTCCAGAGCAAGCCATTTTAGGTTTACGTAAGCACTTAGAGCTCTTCGCTAATTTTAGGCCTGCAATTTGCTACCCAGAACTTACTGCGGCATCGAGTTTAAAGCCAGAAATTATTGGTGGTTTAGATATCTTGATTGTGCGTGAACTCAATGGTGATATTTATTTTGGTCAGCCCCGCGGAATTCGTAGTTCAGAGTTGCCATTATTTAAGGGCGCTAGAGAAGGCTTCGATACGATGCACTACAGTGAGCCTGAAGTAGAGCGTATTGGTCGAGTTGCCTTTGAGGCAGCTCGTAAGCGAGGCAAGAAAGTCTGCAGCGTCGATAAGGCAAACGTACTGGAGACCTCTCAGTTATGGCGTGAAGTCATGATTAGAGTCTCTAAAGATTATCCTGAAGTTGAGTTATCCCATATGTATGTCGATAACGCTGCAATGCAATTGGTGAAGGCACCTAAGGCATTCGACGTTGTTGTGACAGGCAACCTGTTTGGCGACATTCTCTCTGATGAAGCTGCGATGTTGACAGGCTCTATTGGAATGTTGCCTTCCGCATCTTTAGATAAGAACAACAAAGGCTTGTATGAGCCTAGTCATGGTTCTGCGCCTGACATTGCTGGCAAAGGTATTGCTAATCCTTTGGCAACGATTCTCTCTGCTGCAATGATGTTGCGCTATTCCTTAGGAATGCCTACAGAAGCAGATCGGATTGAAAAGGCCGTCCAAAAAGTCTTGGCCCAAGGCTTGCGAACTGCAGACATTTATACCGAGGGAACTCAAAAAGTTTCCACTGTTCAAATGGGCGATGCCGTCGTAGCAGCTTTATCCTAGTTTTAAACGAACTTTAATCATACCGAGATCAAATTCAATAGATAGTTAATCATCATGGCAAATACAAAAACTCCTCTAGTAGGTTTAGTCGGCTGGCGTGGCATGGTAGGTAGCGTGCTAATGGAAAGAATGTTGGCTGAAAAAGATTTTGACTTCATCGAGCCTGTATTTTTTAGCACTAGCCAGGCAGGCGGGGAAGTGCCATTGGTCAACGGACAAAAAGTTAGCAAGAGTGAAAGTACTCTGCAAGATGCTAATGACATTAAAGCTTTGTCTCGCTGCGATATTATTTTGACTTGCCAAGGTGGCGATTACACCAATGACGTCTTTCCGAAGCTTCGTGCTGCGGGTTGGAATGGCCATTGGATAGATGCTGCTAGCGCATTGCGTATGAAAGATGACGCGGTATTGGTCTTAGACCCGGTAAATCGTCCCGTCATTGATCAGGCCCTCGCTGCGGGTGGTAAGAATTGGATCGGCGCCAATTGCACTGTCAGTTTGATGATGATGGCAATGGGTGGCTTAGTAAAAGCAGATATGGTGGAGTGGATTAGCGCTATGACCTATCAGGCCGCATCTGGTGCTGGTGCCCAGAATATGCGCGAATTACTATTGCAAATGGGCGCTTTGCGCGATAGCGTTGCTACCGAATTAGCAGATCCCTCTTCATGGATTTTAGATATTGATCGTAAGGTGACTGAAACATTGCGTTCACCAAATTTTCCGAAGCAACACTTTCGTAATACTGCTTTAGCTGGTAGCTTAATCCCGTGGATTGATGTTCCAGTAGAACATGGCCAAACAAAAGAAGAGTGGAAGGGTGGCTCTGAGTTCAATAAGATCCTCGGTCGTCCTGCATTCCGTTCACCAGGCAGTATTCCAGTAGATGGCTTGTGCGTTCGCGTTGGTGCAATGCGTTGTCACTCACAAGGCTTGACAGTGAAGCTGAAAAAAGATGTTCCATTAAAGGAAATTGAAACCATTCTTGCCAATGACAATCAGTGGGTCAAGGTAGTTCCTAATGATCGTGAGGCTACTGAGCGTGATTTATCTCCTGCTGCTGTGAGCGGCACATTAATAGTGCCTATCGGGCGCTTACATAAATTGGCAATGGGCCCTGATTATTTGGGCGCATTTACAGTCGGCGATCAACTCCTCTGGGGTGCTGCTGAACCATTGCGCCGTATGCTTAGAATCTTGCTTGAAGATTAATGTCGCGTCCAAGTCAACTCAGCCTGATTAAGGCACTTTGCTTTGTTTGGCTAAGTTGGTCTTGCTCCGCTTGGGCGATTTCTTTGGGGTCGCCGGTACTGCTCTCTCGCCCAGGCGAACCTCTCCGCGCTGAAATTCCGATTCGGGTAGGTTCTGATGAAGAGGCTACCCTATCTAGTCTGAAGGCGGCATTGCCCAGTAAGGACGTTTTTGAGCGCCTAGGGATTTCACAAAAGATATTAGAGCTCAATCCCCAGGTGATGGTGTATCGGAATCGTCAAGAACGCTTAATGGTTCTGGTGGAGACAGTAAATCCAGTTCCCATTAGCGATGATCCTTTCATCGACCTTCTGATTAATCTGAATTGGTCGAGTGGTAGGCTGACTAAAACCTATACCTTGTTATTAGGCGATGTGCAGAAGGTGCTCGTTAAGCCGGGACAAACATTGTCTGAAATTGCTGCCTTAATGGCACCGCAACTTGATGGCGCCACCTTAGATCAAACGATGATGGCACTGTTTAAAGCCAATCCAGATGCTTTTGCAAGCGGTAGCATCAATCGCTTAGCCGCTGGGGCTGAGTTGAATAAGCCAAGTCAAGCTTTACTGCGCTCTATTAGCCCGGCTGAGGCAAATCAATTTGTAGCAGAGGCCAATGAGCAATGGCGCGAAGCTAAAGCGGGGCAAGCAAGTACAGATGTTGGCTCAAAAGGTAATACCCCTGCATCTACTGAATTAGCTCAAAAAGATCGACTCAAGATTGGCTCAAGCGCCGATAGTAGTGATGAAGAAAAACGTTTTTCTGAGGAATTGGTTGCTCAAGAAAAAGCACTTGATCAAGCTAAATCACGGGTAGCTGAATTAGAAAAGAATATTGCAGACTTACAACGTCTTCTGGATAAGACCAAAGAAATGAAAGCAGTTGAAAATAACTTTGGTCTGGGTGGATTTGGCCCTGCAGTCTTAGCGATTGGCTTAATGGCCTTGATTGGTTTAGTCCTTTGGGCATTGGCGCGAAATGCCCGTCGTTCAGAAAAGTTAGCCTTTACGGAGCCTGAAAATCGTGCTCCTGAAAGAAAAGAGCCTAATGTTCCAACTGGAATGCCCGAGCGTGCCAAAGCGCTATTCGCCAGCATTGATCTGGATTTATCCAAGCCAGTTGCGAATACAACTTCTCCCAAAGCAGAGCAGGCGTTTAATCCACTCTCGGATGCTTTACGGGTGAAGTTAAATCTTGCCCGAGCATACATCACCATCGAGGATTTTGCGGCTGCCAAGAAATCCCTTGATGAGATTTTGCGTGTGAGTAATTCGGTTGATCCCGCGATTACGATTGAAGCACAAGGCTTGTTGTCGGAACTCAATCACCGCAAGGCCTAAGGTATTTTTCTATGCGTATCGCGCTAGGCCTTCAATATGATGGCAGTCCTTATTCTGGTTGGCAAACACAGCTCAATGGCAATACTGTTCAAGATGAACTAGAGAGAGCTATCACTACATTTATTGGTGATAAATCTAGCGCTGCCTTACCGATCCAGACTATCACCGCAGGTCGAACGGATACAGGCGTTCATGCTTTAGGTCAAGTAATCCATTTTGATACACCAGTTGAGCGTGAAGATTTTTCATGGGTAAGGGGTATTAACTCTTTTTTGCCGAAATCAATTGTGGTCAATTGGGCTAAACCAGTTTCGGAAGAATTTAGTGCACGCTTCTCGGCATATGAACGTACTTATATTTATGCGCTCCATGCTGGACCTTGTCGATCTCCCATGGTGAATAGCCGCGCTGGTTACGTATTACTGCCGCCTAATCTATGGTTTGATATTGACGCTATGAAAGAGGCTGCTCAATCCCTCATCGGTGAGCACGACTTCACTACATTTCGTGCTTCTGAGTGTCAAAGCAAAACCCCTATCAAAACAATCTATTCAATCGACATCATTTCTCAAGAGCCTTGGTTGTATTTTCGAATTCGCGGCAATGCTTTCTTACACCACATGGTGCGCAATTTAGTGGGAAGCTTTTTATTCATTGGAGCGGGTAAAAAACCCCCAGAGTGGATGGGGGAGATTTTGGCTTCAAAGGATCGAAGCTTGGCTGCACCGACATTTATGGCAGATGGCCTTTATTTGGCCAAAATTGCCTATCCAGAAGAATTTGGTATTCCGAGCCCATGGCTGCAAAATTCTTGGCTACCAACTGAGCTGACTCGGGCTTAATCAAGCATCAGGCCTTATTATTCATTTATGGGCTTATTAACCTTTTCTCCAGGCCGAACTAGGGTCAAAATCTGCGGTTTACGAACGCCAGCAGATATTGATGCTGCTGTAGCTGCAGGCGTGGATGCTGTGGGATTTGTGTTTTACCCCCCTAGTCCAAGGGCGGTCACCCCCAATATCGCCGCACAGCTCATTTCCAGGCTTCCCGCAGGTATAGATGCTGTAGGGCTAGTAGTGAATGCCACAGATGCAGAATTTGCTGCCATTAAGGCAACTGCCCCAATCACTTTATGGCAATTTCATGGGGATGAGACCCCGCAACGGTGTCAGGAGCTAGCGGGTAGCCAGCCTTGGGTGAAGGCCGCTCGGGTTGGGGCCCAGTTCGCATATGACGATTTTTCCCTACAATATAGGGATGCAAACGCTTTCCTGCTCGATGCCCTAGTTGAGGGTTACGGTGGAGGGGGCGTTCCTTTTGATTGGCAAGGAATTCCACAGACATGGGTAAGCGAAAACGCGCCTCGGGTCGTTTTGAGTGGTGGGTTGAACACGCACAACGTGGGCGAGGCTATCGCTCGTCTGCATCCTTGCGCGGTTGACGTCTCTAGTGGCGTAGAAATCAGCAGGGGTGTTAAGGATCCTGCACTCATGACTGAGTTTGTAAAAGCAGTGCGTGCGGCAGATGCGAAATCACCATCCCAATAATTTGCTGTAATTAAATCAAAAGAGGTAGCTATGTACGACAAGCCAGATGCACGAGGACACTTTGGTCCATACGGCGGAGTGTTTGTTTCTGAAACTCTGATGTACGCATTAGATGAATTAAAAGAAGCTTATGCAAAGTATCAACATGATCCAGAGTTTATTGAAGAGTTTCATTACGAACTAAAACATTTTGTTGGTAGACCTTCTCCTGTATATCACGCTAAGCGTTGGAGTGAGATGCTAGGTGGTGCACAGATATATTTAAAGCGCGAAGACTTAAATCATACGGGCGCTCATAAGATCAACAATGTGATTGGCCAGGCAATGCTTGCCAAACGCATGGGCAAGCCTCGCATCATTGCTGAAACGGGAGCAGGTCAGCACGGTGTTGCAACAGCAACGATTTGTGCGCGCTTTGGTTTAGATTGCACGGTATATCAAGGCTCAGTGGATGTAGCGCGACAGGCTCAAAACGTTTTTCGCATGAAGTTACTGGGCGCCAAGGTAGTGCCTGTGGAATCTGGCACAAAAACTTTAAAAGATGCT
>CANIMS010000123.1 GCA_947468785.1 Betaproteobacteria bacterium | reverse complement strand
CTTATCGCCAAATTGGTAGGTTCAACCACCAACCCCACCACTCTGGCCAACCACGAGTCCAGAATGGGCCGCTAATCACAATACACACGGCACTCCAGAAAACTGCTGCTAGAGCTAAAAATAATCCAAGGCGATGAATGCCTAGAGTTCCGATTGAGTATCCGATTGCATCTCTAAAGAAGGTATCCTCATGCTCAGGCGTTTTAACAAACTGCCCTTTTTGTGGATTAGTGGACGACAAGACCAAGCCACCATGCAATACCAATGCAAAGGTGGTGGTAAAGAATAAAGTCACCGCAATCATATGCGCTGGGTTGTAATGAAAATGTAGATACTGATAACCCGTATTGGATACCCAATCAAGGTGACTCAAAATTCCGTATGGAAAGCCATGACCCCAGGCGCCCATCAGTACAGGCCGAATAACAACCAGTGTGAAATAAGCAAATACCGCCATTAAGTAGGCAAAAGGAACGTGAAGTCCCATGCCGAGTTTTCGGCAAATTTCGATTTCACGTAAAGCCCAGGAAAGGAATGCTCCTAGAGCACAAACTGTAATCAGCTGCCAGAGCCCACCTTTCAATAAGGGAGCAAAACCTAATCCATAACTAATATCTGGTGGTGCAATATTGATCTGCCAAGGGTTCCACGTGGGCCCTTGTGAAGCGCCCCACAAAATCAGCGCAGTGCCTAAGAAGGCAAAGAAGACAGTAGTAACACCAAAAAACCCAACATAAAACGGCCCTACCCAAAAATCGAATAAGTCCCCACCAACTAAGGTACCACCACGAACTCGGTACTTTCTCTCAAAACTTAGCATGGCCATTTTTTATATTCTCCAATGAATGGATAAATAGGGTTGAGCTAAACAGCGATTTAACCTAACCCTATTCACCATTTTTTTATACAAATTACTTTGCTGCTGGAACTGATGGTGGCATTGCAGAACCTTGTTTTGCTTCCATCGCCTTGAACTGGGCTTGACTTAAACCATCTAACCAGTTGTAACGAACACTGCTCAACAAAATCAAGTGAATCATTGCTGCAAGACCAAACAGAAAAATACCTTGAACAACCATTGATCGCAAAGGATCATACAGTTTCCAAATTCTCCACATAATCTTCTCCTAATTTAAGTAAGACATAAAACCATATACTGCGGACTTCGTACCATCTATAAGTGATTTTTCTTCAGCTCCTGGAAGCCAAGAACCCCACTTTTTGGGCAAAATCTGGGTAAATAAAGAAATAACAAAGCACACTAAAAAACACAAAATAAAAATAAGATTGAAAGAGATCGAATCCTCTCTAATCATATTTTTTTCCCTGCTCATAACGTGATCATTTTTCATTTCATTTCCCCTAAGATTTAGTCTGATTTCAATGGAACCAAGGACGCCAAGCCCAAACCAAAATATGGGCTACTACTGCAATAGAAACAAAACCAACTAAACCTTGGATATACAACTGGTGAAACTCCTTGGCTTCGTCATCAGTAAGGCCGGATATTGAACCTGTTCTGTGGTCGCTCATAACCTAATACCTCCTTCTAAAATAGCCTTGCGGCCGTTACCGCGCTTAACCCGCGCGGCATGGGCTGTAGCGTACGGCATGCCACATCCTGTTTCCAACAAATCGATTGATTTGTTGTAATCATCTTTGATCATTAAAGAAATCATGCCTCGACCTCCTCAGTGATTTCTTTGCAAGAAGACTTCACTCTTGCAGCGGTAATTCTTTCTTCGCCAGCTTTCTCTGCTTCTTGCTCTACACGATCACGCATTTCTTTAGCTGCAGAAATCTGAATCAGAACTGGTCTAGTTTTAATGTAGTCAGCCACCAATTTCTGAGCGTCCTGATCCCAAGGTAGAGAGTTGGAGCGATAAGTGCGGGTTAGAGAGGCATCAACCTTGTCCATATCCGTGCCCAATGGCAAGATATAAAAGAGTGCGTCAAATAATCCGTTGCAAAATTCTTGAATGATGTATGTCGCGCCCGCATAACCCATAAATGGAGTGCCGGTATGACGACGAATAATTGCGCCAGGGAATGATGCGGGAATATAAGAGGCCTTACTACCGGTCTCAGCCAAATACATTCTTTCGTTGTAACTTCCAAACATGACTAACGGAGGCTTTTCTTTTGTTAGCTTACGTACATCTTGATTATTAGTTTTTTCGCCAGGCTTTCTTGGAACAGCAAAACTACAAGGTAAACCCATCTCATCTGATAAGAAATGACGGATGCCTCGGGTATAGGTTTCATTCGCAACGACTGCATAACTTGCAGTACTGAAGAAATCTTGGGTCACTGAACGCCATAAGTCCCAGATAGGCTTAATGGTGGTATGTTTCTCACGCTCAATAAATGGCTCTGGATCCAGGCCAAGTAGCTCACCCAACTTACGCAAGAATTGGGTAGTGCTATGCAAACCAACAGGAGCTTGCAAATAAGGACGCTCTAAGGCTTCACAGAGCATGCGACCAAATTCACGATACATACAGATATTTACATCTGCGTTGACCAAGTTCTCAACATCTGCCAAATGAGATCCTAGCGGGAAGACCATATTAATTTCAGCGCCAATACCTTCAGCTAGGCGACGAATTTCTGCTAGATCGCTAGGCATATTGAAAGTGCCGTAGCATGGGCCAATAATATTGACACGTGGCTTCTCACCTTCTGCTCTAGGTTTGCGCTCTGGAATCTTGCGAGTGCCGTACTCACTCCATAACCAATACATCGCCCGATTAGCACATTGCCATTGATCTTCATCGATAGTTCTTGGCAAGAAGCGAGCAATATTCATGCCTTCGGGAGTAACACCACCGCCAATCATTTCTGCAATTGAGCCTGTTACTACGACCGCCGGTAGATCAGGATCCAAGGTTGCGTGAGCTCGCTTCATGGCACCTTCGGTACCTTCGCGACCCAATTGCTCTTCCTCTAAACCAGTAACCACAATCGGTAACTCGTGTGGAGGCAATGCATCGGTGTAATGCAAAACGGAGGTGACGGGTAAGTTTTCACAACCAACAGGGCCATCAATCACTACCTGCAAGCCCTTGATGGCAGTAAAAACATATACTGCACCCCAATATCCACCAGCGCGATCATGATCGATGACAAACATTACATCATCTCCTCAGCTTTGCGCTTCTTCAATTTCTTCTCTAACTTGCGGCGTACTTCGGCTTTAAACTCTGGATGATCTTGTGGAACATTTTCCCAAACACCAGATTTATAGCCAGATCCAACATCACCAAAGAAAGCCTTCATCTCATCAAAGCGCGCTTGATTGCCAATCGCAGCATTAATCACTTGCGCTAATGAACCCGCACCTGCAGGCCCCATCAATGGCCGTGCAGAAATCAGATTTGTAAAATACAGTGAAGGGATGGAAGCTTGCTTAGCCGCCTGTACTACTGGTGTCGTTCCGATTGCCAAGTCTGGCTTGAACTCTTTCATTGCAGCTAAATCTTGCTCTAAGGACGCGCGGAATTGAACGTGGACTCCTTTTGCTTCTAGCCATTCACGATCTTCATCACTCCATGGCGTACGTGGACATGCAGACCCAACATAACGTACATCAGCACCGCTTTCAATCAGCAAACGCGCCACGATAAGTTCAGAACCCTCGTAACCACTTAATGTGATGCGGCCTTTAATCGGTGCCGCAGCTAGTACACCCTTAATCGCTGGGAGGATACGATTTTGTGCTGCTGCAATTAAGTCTTGTGAAGTATTGGTTGATTTACCAATTGCCTCTAACCAACGAGCTGTACCTTCATAGCCTACCGGAGCTGAGCCAACAATGGAACGTCCTGCAGCCTCAAATTCCCGAATACAAGATGTGTAGAAAGGATGTAGCGCAGCAACCGTTACACAATCCAGCGCTTGATACATTTCACGCCATTCACGAGTTGGCACTGAAGCACCAACTGCTAAACCCATTGGCTCAATCATCATGCCAATACCAACTGGATCAGCTGGGAAAATTTCACCTAATAAAGTAATCGTTGGTTTACTGGAGCGACCAGTACGTGGGGCTTGGACTGGACCAGACATCGCTTCATTACGTGCGTAATTGAGCATTGCACCGGCTAATACATCTTTTGCTTCGGCATGTGTTGGCACACCAAATCCTGGTACATCAATACCAATAATACGGACGCCATTAATTTCTTTTGGTAGTAACTGAAGTGGTACGCCACTAGCAGTTGGTACACATAAATTAATTATGACGATAGCATCATATTTTTCTGGGTCTGCTTCTTGATAGACGGCATCACGTATATCTTCAAATAACTTTCCAGTAACTAAAGTCTCTGAGTTGAATGGAACATAACCAACACTTCGACGAGCGCCGTAAAAATGTGAAGTGAACGTTAAACCATAAACACAGCATGCAGAACCTGAAAGAATCGTGGCAGTTCTGCGCATCCGCAAACCTACCCGTAAGGCACCAAATGCAGGGCACATACTTTGTGGTTGGTCATGCGGACCCTTAGGATAGTCTTTGGCATATTGCTGCAAAGTCTCAGACTTACCAGCTGCCTTAGCAGCCGCAAGCATCTCTGCTTCACCGGAGTGACAACCCAAGCCATCTCCTAAAGCGGGATCAGTCTTTAACTTTTCCTCTGGCGTAATCGGAATGATCGTTTTAGTCATAGCAGAAAATTGCTCTCTATCTTTTTAGGCTTGGTCGTAAATAACTTCGAGTGTCTTCTTAACGACTTCATCTTTGCCCATCATGTCTTTCACCGTCGCTGGCTTGAGCACAATATCGCGACCAGTAACTTCTGAAGAGAACAAGCCCAATAATTCATCTTGGCTTAATGGTTTAGGTCGCACTGGAGGAGCCTCTGAAACATTGGTAGCGAGCTCTTCAAATAGCGGGGCCCACTGTGTTCCAGGTTGACCAATAATTTCATAGCTGGCGCTCTTACGACGAATATCCTCATTCGCAGGAATAGCCGCCAATACTGGAATACCAGCCTTTTCAGCAAAAGCCTGGGCTTCACCAGTGAGGTCATCTTTATTAATGACCATACCTGCTACACCGACGTTACCGCCTAATTTGCGGAAGTATTCAACTGCTGAACAAACGTTGTTAGCAACATAAAGAGATTGCAAGTCATTACTAGCAACAACGATTACCTTTTGGCACATATCGCGCGCAATTGGTAAGCCAAAGCCGCCACAGACTACGTCTCCTAAAAAGTCTAGCAATACGTAGTCAAAGCCCCAATCATGGAAGCCAAGTTTTTCTAGTGTTTCAAAGCCATGAATGATGCCGCGTCCACCGCAACCTCTTCCCACTTCTGGGCCACCAAGTTCCATCGCAAATACACCATCACGTATAAAGCAAACATCTCCAATCGAAACAGACTCACCGGCTAACTTTTTCTTCGATGAGGTTTCAATAATGGTTGGACAAGCTTTACCGCCAAACAAGAGTGAGGTGGTATCACTTTTAGGATCACAGCCAATCAACAGTACTTTCTTACCTTGTTGAGCCATCATGTAAGACAAATTGGCAAGGGTAAAACTCTTACCAATTCCACCTTTGCCATAAATAGCAATGATTTGAGTTTCCTTAGTCACAGGGCCCGTAGAAACTGGATCTGGTTCAATCGCAGCTTCTTTTTTGAGGTCCATGAATTGCACTGTTGCTGTTGCTGGGATGCTTGATGAACTCATTGCAGATTTCTCCAATCTAGAACCATTTTTAAACAATCAATATT
>CANIMS010000122.1 GCA_947468785.1 Betaproteobacteria bacterium | reverse complement strand
TGATTCAACATAGCAGCCCACTCTTGAGGGGTAGATGATTTAGCTGTACTACCTAAAACTCTTAAGCGACCACGCACACCACTATCATCGATCGCTTTTCTAAGAGAAGCATTGAGTGATTTCACTACATTTGGCGGAGTCCCCAATGGCGCCAAAATACCTGCAGTAGTGCTGGCATCAAGGTCAACGCCCATTGCCTCACGCAAGGTAGGCGAATCAGGTAGTCCAGGATCGCGGTCTTTAGAAATCACCGCCAGAATGCGTAAGCTACCGGAATCCACAAATGGCTTAGAGCTCGTAATTTGATCGACGACAAAATCAATTTGGCCACCCATGAGATCTGTTAATGCGGGCGCTGATCCTTTATAAGGAATGATGTTGAAATTAGCTTTAGTGGCATCTTCCATGCGTAAGATTGCAATATGGTTTGATGTGCCCTGACCAGCATGGCCAACGGAAATCTTCCCGGGTTCATTTTTAGCGGCTTGTAAAACAGATTTAGCATCTGGGAAACGTTTATCGTCCTTACGCACAACCAATACCAATGGCGATACTGCGGCTAGGCCGATAGGCTCAAAGCTATCGGGTTTATATGGCGGCGATTTCAACATAAAAGGTAGTACTGAAATCGTATTGGTAGTTGCAACTAGCAAAGTATGCCCATCGGGCTCTGCTCTAGCGACATAAGCTGATCCAATCGAACCGCCAGCCCCAGCTTTATTTTCAACAACGACAGATTGACCGGTAACTTTTGATAACGAGGGCGCTATTGACCTAGCAATAACATCGATATTCCCGCCAGGAGCAAAAGGAACAACTAAGGTAATTGTTTTACTTGGATAAGTTTGTGCATTTACCCATAATGAGCAAGCGAGCAAGAGAAACGCAAAGGCTCCCTTTTGAAAAATGATGTTCCGCATTGATGTCTCCAGCGTTTAGCGATTTCGCTTTTATATTTTTATTTTTTATCTACTAACTACCATCTACAAAGAGCCAATTTCTCAACCCTTAGCAGCCCATGCTACCTCAAATTCAATATTCCTGAGCTAGTCCTTAAAGCTCGGGTCCATACGCTCAACCATCCTCAATAAACCTGGCCACTCCATTAATCCATAGGGGCGACGGGTTTGAGGTTGATAGTTCATATAAGTCTCCTCCAATACAGCTGCTGGCACCTCTTGCAAGGGGGTGTTACAAGCCATCGCAGCTAGCTGTGCGCGACACGATAGTTCGAGGCGATGCATCCAATTAAATGCTTCACCAACAGTTCTACCAACCGTGAGCAAACCATGGTTACGCAAAATCATTGCTTCCGCATTTCCTAAATCACGCACCAATACTTCTTGCTCAGCCATATCAAGCACAACACCCATATAGTCGTGATAACTCACCTTTAAGAAACGCATTGCCGTTTGATTGATTGGCAGCAAACCACACTTCAACGAGGAGATGGCCATTCCAGCAGGAGTGTGCGTATGAATAACACAATCTACTTCAGGACGCGCTTGATGAACAGCGCTATGCAAAATATATCCTGGCTTATTAAAGCCGTAGTTCAATTCACCGAAATCTGGCTTAAATAAAACATCGCCATCATGATTGATCTTCAGAAAGCAAGAAGCTGTCATTTCTTCATACATCATTCCATAGGGATTTGTTAGGAAGGCGCCCTCTTCACCTGGGACGCGAATCGTAATGTGATTGGCCATCATGTCTGACATTCCATAATGGGCTATCAAGCGATAGCATGCGGCCAAATCGACGCGCGCCTTCCACTCCTCTGGAGTGACTTGATTCTTGAGAGAGCTTAATTGCAATCGACCTGAATTCATCATTTCTGCCTCAATATTGACTAAGGATATTTTAATTATTTAAAGAATTAATAACTCATTTTTGACCATAATTTAGCCAAATCACGTACCGATAAACCTGTGCCCCCTAATACCTGACCTGTGAGAGTCTGGGCAATTTGGAGGCCCACTCTTGGTTCTGCCAACTCAAGAAATTTATCGACCAATTCTTGATCGCTTAATGGCTCATCTGGATCACCGTGTCGAGTTAGTTGATGGTGGTGATAGATGGTGCCGTCATTCAGTTCTATCTCTACCTTCGCTGATCGATGCAATGGAAATTTAGCGGCGCACTCTGGATCAATCGATAGCTCAATCTTTTCTTCCATCGCATGAATCTTGGGGTTTGCCAAAGCTTTCTCAAGAAATGCCCGCTCCCGCACTTGCCCCAGAATTATTCTGGCTGACACGGTATAGGTCAAACTGAACTTTGCTTCAAATGGAGTCTTGGGGTAGACATAGTGACATACCTCAGCAGTTGCTTTATAACCGCCAACCCGAATTTTTTTAATCTGCTCAGGATCTATAGCATGCTCATTCAGTAAATGCGATAGCGCATCGATTGCAGGGAAGTTATGTCCGCAGCAGCCATGATTTTTAAATGTCATTCGCTCAATATTCCAACTTGAGCCTAAGCCATCAAACAACTCATTCCATCGGGGATTCTCGCAAAGCGCCGCACCGAAACCAGCATCTCCTTCTAATAAATCGGGAGTACCCGTCATACCAGCATGAGCAGTCAATGCAGCATTGAGACCCACTTCTGCGGCATGGCCTGGATGCATAGGCTTTGTCATGGAATCAGACCGAAATGCCTGTTGTAATCCACTAGCAAATGTTCCGGCAGTAGCCAGTGCATCACATGCTTGAGAGGCATTCAATCTTAAAAGATAGGCGCAGGCAGCGGCTGCACCAAACACGCCTGCAGTCCCTGTTGTATGAAAGTACCGATAATGACTAGGCTGAATGACCTTACTAATACGCGTTGATACCTCGTAACCAATAATGATTGCCGCTAGCAAGTCGGCTAACGAATCATTACGAGACTCTGCTAATGCAAATGCTGCAGAAATCGTTGGGCAAGCAGGATGGTAAGCGCCGTCCCTAAAGATGTCATCAAACTCAGCAATATGCGAGATGGTGCCATTCATAAAAGCAGCAGCTCTCGCAAAAGTCTTCTTTTGGGTTCCCGCAACCGAACAATGTCCTACACCAAACTCCTCGCTGTAGGCATCTCTTAATCGTGATGCTGCGTCAGTATCTGCACCGGCAATCAAAGCACCATGCCAATCTAATAAAGCTCGTCGAGCACTGTGAAGCGTTTCCTGAGTGAAGGTAGTTTGGTAACTACCTTCTATGAACTGCCCAAATTCTTCTAAGAGAGTCATGGTTTACTCAGGCTTTGCCCCAGATGCTTTAACGATCGGTGCCCATAATGCAAAATCGCCTCGCACAAACTTAGTAAATTCCTGAACGTTCATTAGTACTGGATCAGCACCCAAGCCCAACAACTTCGCACGAATAGCAGGTTCTTCCAAAATACTAACGACGGTCTCATTTAACTTCTTCACAATCGCTGGATTAGTGCCCGCTGGTGCAAATAAACCAAACCATGCGCCTGTAGCAATATCAACACCCAATTCATTGAGAGTGGGTAAATCAGGCATCGCTGTAATGCGCTTCTTCGATGACACGGCGATTGCATTTAATTGCCCAGCCTTAATCAGCGGAATAACTGATGGTGCTGTTGCAAACATAAATTGCAAGCGTCCTGCAACCAAATCTCGAGTTGCCTCAGCTCCCTTATAGGGAATATGAGTAGCCTCAATACTGGTTTTTTGAGAGAAGAGGAAGCTAATTAAATGCGCAGTAGTTCCAATTCCAGTAGAGCCGTAATTTAAGTTTCCAGAATTTGTTTTGGCATAAGCTTGAAACTCCTTCCAAGTCTTAATACCTGAGCTAGCAGGCACTACTAATATATTAGGTACATCACCCAATAATGCGACCGGGTCTAAGGCCTTTTGTGGGTTTACTGCTAGATTTCCGAATAAGGTTGGGTTAATCGAAATTGGGCCAATCGAATTCGCTAACAATAAATAGCCATCGGGCGGTGCTCTACCAACAATTTCTGTACCTAAATTACCGGCGGCTCCGGGTTTGTTTTCGACAACTACTGGCACCTTCCAGCGGATGCTCATCTGGTTAGCAACCTCACGAGCCAAAATATCAGTCGTTCCCCCAGCAGTGAAGGAAACAATAATTTTGATTGGCTTGTCCGGATAATTTCCCGCCCCTTGGGCAAATGCTTGGGATGCCAAAACCAAAGCACAGCCTAAAGATAGTGCAATTTTCTTGATGTATTTCATATGTCTGTCTCTTTATTTTTTAATATTTAAATAAATACTGCCAATTACTATGCCCGCTGATTAAAGCGTCTGTCAAATACCTCTTCTGCAATTCTATTCTTCAAGATCTCAATAGAGCCACCAGCAATCATCCAGCCACGTGTACGTCTAACACAATACTCAACTAAGGTTTCTTGGCTGTAGCCAGTAGCCCCCATAATTTGTAGGGCTTCATTGGCTACCTCAAACCCAGTATTGTTACAAATCAGCTTAGCAGCAGTGGTTTCGTACGATGATGGTAGCCCCGATTCAGCATTCACTGCAGCACGATATAACATCAATTGCGCCGCATCAAGCTTGACCGCCATATCCGCAAATTTCCACTGAATTCCCTGAAATTCACAGATCTGCTTACCAAATTGCTCGCGTACTGAAGCGTACTCCTTAGCTTTATTAAATGCATAGCGACCCAAGGCAAGTGCTCGTGAGGAATTTCCGATTCGCTCGACATTAAATCCACTGATTTGTTTTTTAAATCCGCCTGGTCCAAGCAAAAGACCCTCATCAGGAATAAAGCAATCTTCAAAATATAGCTGTGACCATTCTTCACCACTCATAAAACTATTGGGCTGGCCAACGGTTAAACCAGGGGCATCACGATCAACTAAAACAGAGCCAATACCCTCTAATCCTGGACCAAAACGCACATATACTAAAAAGACACCAGCCTCAGGACTATGAGTGGAAAATACTTTTGAACCATTAATCAAGTATCCGCCGTCTACTTTTTTTGCGGAAGTTGCTAATTCTGTCACTGCTGATCCAGCGCCAGGCTCGCTCATCCCCAAACCTAGAATCTTCTTACCAGCCAATAATTCTGGTAAATATTTTTCTTTTTGGGCTTCATTAGCATATTCAACAAAGGTTCTAATGGCTCCAAAGTTTCCTGCCTGCACGATGTCAGCAGATTTAGGGCAATGTAGAGCAACCTCTTGAATGGCAATAACGGCATCCATCAGAGTGCCCCCCATGCCGCCATCTTTTTCAGGAAAAGCAATGCCAAGCAAGCCTTGCGCGCTGATCTTTTCCGCAATAGCCCAAGGATATTTCGGACTATGAGCGCGCTCGAGTGCGCCAGGAGCTAATTCTTTTTCTGCAAACCTAGATACTGCATCTGCAAATGCGTTTTGTTCGCTGGTTAAATGAAAATCCATTATTTACTTTCTTTCCTTGCTTGATTTATTCAGTTAGATCTTGTCTTAGCTCACACAATTTTGTGGAGAACCAGATACGTAAGCATTAATGTTGTCAAAGGCAATACCGAAATACGCCTCATAGTTATCTCTTTCTACAAACCCAATGTGCGGCGTACATAAGCAATTCGGCAAATGGAGAAGCGGATGATCAGCACCTAGCACCGGCTCAGATTCATAAGTATCTACTGCCGCATAGGCTGGTCGTCCTTTTTTCAGAGCCGCCTCAAGAGCACCCAATTCGATTAATTCTGCACGGCTAGCATTCACCAGCAATGAAGTAGGCTTCATTAAGGCTAAATCTTGGGCTGTA
>CANIMS010000121.1 GCA_947468785.1 Betaproteobacteria bacterium | reverse complement strand
GTTCGTGAGCATGACATGACCTATAGCGTATTCATGAATGGTATGAAGAAGGCCTCAATCGATCTCGATCGAAAAGTGCTTTCCGATATGGCCATTGCTGACAAACCGGCTTTTGCCGCTTTGGTTACTCGGATTAAATCCGTAGTAAACGCTGCAGCTTAATTCTTAGTTTCTTAAAAACTAAGCTGCAATGGTTTCTCTCGACCAAATTGTCGAGGATGCTAAACGTGATTTCCTCGGAGCTGCCGATGCGGCGGCTCTAGAGGACGCGAAAGCCAAGTATCTCGGTAAGTCAGGTGTTCTCACTGAGCGTTTAAAAGCGCTTGGTGGAATGTCGCCTGAGGAACGCAAGAGTGCTGGCGCCCAAATCAATCAAATCAAGACCCAAGTAGAGACTGCATTACAAGAGCGTCGCCAGGCTTTAGCGGATGCTGTGTTGATGCAACGCCTTGCTGCTGAGTCTATCGATGTTTCCTTGCCAGGTCGTGGCCAAGCCGTTGGCAGCCTGCATCCCGTGATGCGCACTTGGGAGCGTGTAGAGGAAATCTTCCGCTCCATCGGTTTTGATGTAGCTGATGGTCCAGAAATTGAAACCGATTGGTTTAATTTCACTGCCCTAAATAGTCCCGAGAATCATCCTGCTCGTTCAATGCAGGATACTTTTTATATCGATGGCAAAGATTCTAAAGAGAAACCTTTGCTATTACGTACGCATACAAGCCCCATTCAAGTTCGGTATGCCAGCGAGCACGTGAAGAAATATGCTGATGCGGATGTGATGCCACCAATCAAAGTGATTGCACCTGGCAGAACCTATCGTGTCGATAGTGATGCAACGCATTCCCCAATGTTTCATCAAGTTGAGGGTTTGTGGATTGCAGAAAGTGTTTCTTTTGCTGATCTCAAAGGGGTCTATACCGATTTCTTAAGAACCTTCTTTGAAACAAATGCATTACAAGTCCGTTTCCGTCCTTCCTATTTTCCGTTTACAGAACCGTCTGCTGAAATTGATATGGCCTTTGGTAGCGGTAAGCTAGCTGGACGTTGGTTAGAAATTTCAGGAGCAGGGCAGGTTCACCCTAATGTATTGCGGAATATGGGTATTGATCCAGAGCGTTATACCGGTTTCGCCTTTGGTTCGGGTTTAGAGCGTTTAACGATGTTGCGTTATGGCATTGATGATCTACGCCTCTTCTTTGAAAACGATTTACGTTTCTTAGCGCAGTTTCCTGCTTAAGAAAGCAAATAGATAAGCTTATGCAATTTTCTGAATCTTGGCTCCGTCAGTATGTGAACCCATCGCTCGATAGCGATGCCTTGGGACATGCTATGACGATGGCTGGCCTAGAGGTCGAGGAACAACATTCCGTTGCACCCGCATTCACCAAGGTTGTGGTTGCGCAAATTTTGTCTGCTGAGCAGCATCCTGATGCTGATCGTTTACGGGTTTGTAAGGTCGATGCTGGTACAGGACAAGAACTACAAATTGTTTGTGGTGCTCCGAATGCACGTCCAGGAATCAAGATTCCTTGCGCCTTAGTAGGCGCAGAATTACCTCCTGCAGAAGCGAGCGGCAAGCCTTTCATGATCAAAGTCGGTAAGTTGCGTGGCGTTGAAAGCCAAGGCATGCTGTGTTCAGGTCGTGAGCTTGGATTAGGTGATGATCACGAAGGTATTCTAGAGCTAGCTACCGATGCACCCGTTGGTAAAGATATTCGTGACTATTTAGATCTCGATGATCAAATCTTTGTGATTAAGCTCACACCAAATAAAGCAGATTGCCTTTCTTTAGTTGGAATGGCGAGAGAAGTTTCTGCAATTACTGGCGCACCGCTTTCCTTACCTAAATTAAGCCCTCTAGCGGCCACTATCAGTGATACGCGTAAGGTCACGGTTGAGAACAAAGATTTGTGTGGACGATTTGCGGGTCGCGTGATTCGCGGCGTTAATCCTCAGGCAAAGACTCCTGACTGGATTGTGAAGCGTTTATCACGCGCTGGTCAAAGAAGTATTTCTGCATTAGTGGATCTGTCTAACTATGTCATGTTGGAAATGGGGCAGCCAACCCATGTGTTTGATATTGATCAATTAGATGGCGATATCACTGTCCGCTGGGCAAAAGCTGGT
Organism: Betaproteobacteria bacterium; assembly: GCA_947468785.1. GTDB lineage: Bacteria > Pseudomonadota > Gammaproteobacteria > Burkholderiales > Burkholderiaceae > Polynucleobacter. The sequence goes on along the minus strand of CANIMS010000121.1, from coordinate 3,643 downwards.
GAAACACTAGAGCTTCTCAATGGACAAACGGTCACCTTAGTCGGACCTGATACATCAGGCAAGATGCAAGAAGCAGGGGTAGTTGCGGATCAAAAAGGTCCTGTTGCGCTGGCTGGCATTATGGGCGGTAATCATTGCGCTGTATCCGACGACACTAAAAATATTTATGTTGAGGCTGCTTATTGGCTACCTTCAGCGATTCAAGGTCGTGCCCGTCGATTGAATTTCAGTACGGATGCTGCTCATCGTTTTGAGCGTGGCGTGGATCCTCAAAATACCGTTCATTGCTTAGATTATCTCAGCGCCTTAATCATTGAGGTGTGTGGTGGCCAAGCCGGCCCTGTGGATGATCAAGTATTGAATATTCCTGAGCGTAAGCCAGTCAAAATGCGTTTGAGTAGAGCTGAAAAAGTGATTGGTATACCGCTCACCAAGGAAGTGGTTGCAAATGTGTTTCAGCGCCTTGGTTTTGAATTTAAGCAAGAGGGCGATGCCTTCATTGTCACACCACCAAGCTATCGCTTTGATATTGAGATTGAAGAAGATCTCATTGAAGAAGTTGCTCGCATGTACGGTTTCGAGAATATTCCCGATACACCACCAGTAGCCAAACTCAAAATGAGTGCAAAGGCTGAAGCAAAACGTGGCATTCATTTACTGCGCCAACGTTTAGCTCTACAGGGATATCAAGAGGCAGTGAACTTTGGTTTTACTGATCTGGAGAGTGAGCAACGTTTAATGGGTGCCACTGAAAAAGAAGTGATTGCTGTACTAAATCCCATTGCTAATCAATATGGCGTGATGCGCAGTACTTTATGGGGTGGCTTGCTCAATAACCTCAAGTCCAACTTGAATCGCGGAGCAGGGCGGGTTCGTTTGTTTGAGACTGGCCGTGTATTTAAGCGAGATGCCAGTGTTGAAGAAGCCGATGGCAAAGTAGCCGGATTTCATCAAGCTCAAAAGATGGGTGGCTTGGCTTACGGCTCTTTTATTCCAGAGCAATGGGCTAGCGCAAGCAGGCCAGTCGATTTTTTTGACGTCAAAGGCGACCTCGAGAGAGTTTTGGAGCCCTTGCATTTTGTGACAGAGGCTGCAGCTCACCCAGCATTGCACCCAGGGCGTAGCGCGAAGATTCTATTAAAAACTGCAGGCGGCTTACAGTCAGTTGGCTGGATTGGTGAACTGCATCCTGGTCTGCAGCAGGCCTATGAATTACCGCAAGCAACCATCTTATTTGAACTCGATTTAGAGCCTGTTCGTGAGCTTGGCTTACCTTTGCCTGAAGAGTTAAGTAAATTTCCTGCAGTGCAGCGTGATTTAGCTTTGGTGGTAAAGCAAGCTGTTTCAGCACAATCATTATTAGATGCAATGATGTCTAGTAAGCAAAATTTTGTACAAACAATTGAGTTATTTGACGAATTCAAGCCAAAGGCTGGATCCGGCGGCATGGCTGAAGATGAAAAGAGTTTAGCCTTCCGCATTACTATGTTAAACCCTAATGAAACTTTGCAAGATACCCAAATTGATGCAGTAATGGCATCTTTATTGGGCGCAGTAGAAAAAAAATGTACTGCCCGTCTGCGCTAGGTTTAGTATCATCTACTTATCAGAAAAACAGCCATAAGAGAATCAGCAATGAGTGACTTTAATATCAATGACACAGTTACCAAGAATGAGCTTTCTGAAGCACTCTTTGATCAAGTTGGTTTAAATAAGCGCGAAGCTAAAGATATGATCGACGCATTTTTTGATCGCATTGGCCATTCGCTTGAAGCTGGCGTTGAGGTGAAGATTTCTGGTTTCGGAAATTTTCAGTTGCGCAATAAATCGGCTCGTCCTGGTCGAAATCCAAAAACAGGTCAAATGATTCCGATTGCAGCTAGAAGAGTGGTTACATTTCATGCCAGTCAAAAGCTTAAAGATGTAGTGGAGTCTCATGCTCGAGAAAACCGAGTTTGATGCTAGCTCAGCATTGCTGAGCTCTCAACTTCCCCCCATTCCTGCCAAGCGCTATTTCACAATAGGCGAGGTTGCTGACTTGTGTGGTGTTCGCTCCCATGTTCTGCGTTACTGGGAGCAAGAATTTACACAGCTGAGTCCCCAAAAAAGACGGGGTAATCGTCGCTACTATCAGCATCACGAGGTGGTACTGATTCGTAAGATTAGGGCGCTTCTTTATGAAGAAGGCTTTACTATCAGCGGCGCTAGAAATCGACTAGATGAAGCTCGCGGTGAATTGAAGCTACGCGATGAACTCGTCGCAGTTCTTAATATTCTCTCTAAGTAGTACTGATACAATTTTGTCTTTCGTCGGGGCGTAGCGCAGCCTGGTAGCGTACTTGCATGGGGTGCAAGTGGTCGGAGGTTCAAATCCTCTCGCCCCGACCAACTTATTTTTCCGACATTGCTCTATTTCTAATTCTTTATGACCACAAAGCAAAATCCAACTCAATATTTTGGCCTGACCATTCCCTTTTTAGATCACTTGGGAGTGGTTCCGGAGTATGCCGAGAATGGAAAATCTCGCATCACTTTGTATATGCAGCCTGAGCATGAAAATAGTTTTGGCGTGGCACACGGTGGTGTCATTATGACTTTATTGGATTTTGCGATGGCTGCTGCTGCCAGAAGTGCCATGAATCATCCTCTAGGCGCCATAACGATCGATATGACAATCAGTTTCTTACGCCCCTCAGTTGGCAAAATTGCTGTTGAGGGAACGGTGCTCAAGTCTGGTAAATCCATTAATTATTGTGAAGCTGTTGTGCTAAATGAGGCAGGGGAGATTACTGCTAAATCTAGCGGTACATTTGTTCTTCGCAAAGTAAATGCTTAATAATTAAGTATAGTATTTATAATTAATATACTAATAATGCTAATTAATAGCGGCATTATTAATTAATCAATATCCAAATATAAGCATATATATTGCTGGGTTAATTAATTTATATATAATGAACTGTCTAAATGGCGTATTAAACGCCTTTTAGTACATCTTATTATTTGGAGATTATGAATATATGGCTTCTTATAAAGAGCTTTTAGCCCAACGTGAGCAATTAGATAGGCAGATTAAAGAGGCGATTGCACTTGAAAAAGCAGACGGCATTGCTAAAGCTAGGTTGATTATTGAGCAGTATCATTTGACCGCATCAGACCTTTTTAGCCGCAAAGTAGGTAGTCGTAGTGCTGGAGGGAAGGTGGCCCCTAAATATCGCAATCCCTCAACCGGTGAAACTTGGACGGGTCGCGGTAAAGCGCCTAAGTGGATAGAGGGTAGAGATCGCAGTAGCTTTATCATCTAAGTTATTGATTTAAATAAATAATTAAATAAAAAGGCCGCTTAACTTGCGGCCTTTTTCTATTAGAGACACTTCCTAGCAAGCGCCTCGATAAATACGGGCTCTAGTAACTCATGCCGGCTGCGATAGCTCCAAGAGGGATTCAGCTCAGGATTGGTTGCAGGATAGGCAATAATCAGCGGATTGAGTTCAATTAAGCCGTTTTCAAGCTCTGCTTTGATGTTTTCTGATAGAGGGGGTCTTGTGCTGAAATTTTCATCAGCAAGACTAACTACCCCAGGGTGAAGCTTAATAAAACCTTCATCTACTAGGATAGGAATATGTTGTGTGTCATTGTTTTT
>CANIMS010000120.1 GCA_947468785.1 Betaproteobacteria bacterium | reverse complement strand
TCGCCTGGTTTAATGTCGAAAGAGACATCGGATAAAACGCTATTTTGATTAGATGGATAGTGAAAGTATAGATTTTGTACTTCTACTCCAATGCCATTGGCATTGACCTGAGGGATAGACTCCACAGCTGCTACTGTTTGAATAGAGGATTGCACATTGAGCAGCTCTAAAAGACGATCGCTGGCACCAATTGCTCTTTGGGTGTCACCTATCACTTCGGAGATGCCGGCGATAGCACCCGCAACAATCACTGCATACAAAATAAATTGAGATAACTCTCCGGCGCTAATCTGGCCGTCCATGACGGCATAAGCACCAAGCCAGAGAACTAAGATAATGCTGGTAAAGCCAAACAAAATAGCAACGAAAGTGAGCAAGGATCTAGCCTGTGTTCGAGTGATAGCTGCAAGCAGTGCAGTTTGAATGGCTTGATTAAAGCGCTTAATTTCTATCTTTTCATTTGTAAATGATTGAATTGTCGGAATTGCATTTAATTTCTCGCTTGCTAAAGCAGAGGCATCGGCAATCTTATCTTGGGAATTGCGAGAGAGTTTGCGCACGCGCCTACCCATAATCACGGTAGGAATAATAGTGAGCAGTAAGGTAGCAAAAATCAGCACAGATAATTTTGGGCTGGTGATAAACATCATGACCAAGCCACCTGCTAGCAAGAGCATATTTCTAATGGCCATCGACACGCTCGTGCCGATTAATGTCTGAATCAGTACCGTATCAGTATTGAGACGCGAGAGAATTTCACCGCTTTGAGTCAATTCAAAGAACTCTGGGCTTTGTTTGATCACATGGCTATAGACTGACGAGCGAATATCAGTCGTAATTTTTTCGCCTAGCCAAGAAACCATATAAAAACGGAGAGACGTTCCTAATGCGACTAAAAAAGCAACAGCAAATAAGGTTAAAAAAGTTGTATTGATTTGGTTGCCACTATTGGCATTAAATCCCAAATCGATGATTTGCCTAAAAGAGAAGGGAACAGCCAAGGTTGCACTTGCTGCGAGCACTAAACTAAAGATTGCCAATACAAGCTGCTTTTTATATGGCTTTAAAAATGGGATAAGTGCTGCTAAGGTGCGAAACCCGCGGGGATTGGTCTTGTTGCTCTGCTTAGTCATTGATGAATCCCTAATAATTATCTATGATAGTTCACTTAGACTAGACATGTATTTTTAGTGATGCCAGGAAGATGACAGACGAAAGTTTCGCGACTAATAAAGAGCCTATCTATAAAAGAAGTCCCTGGCTACCTCGTGGTGGAGTACGCAAACTTATTTTTTTAGGGCTCATTATCTTGGGTGGCTATGGATCAACTCGTCATTGGTATTTCATTCCTTTGCTACTGGTTTCGATTATCGCGCTCTCCCCAAAAGTGTTATTAGCTACTGCTTATTACTATGGAAGATCTGCATTATTTCTTGGGCAGTGGTTTAGTAAGTAAATGGTCGGCGAATGAATTTCCTTCGATTTAATTACATACCCAACTGTGTAGGTCTATGAAGATCTTTTTGACTGGTACCAGTGGTTTTGTTGGGAGTCATTTGCTTGAGTCTTTGAATGCTGAAGATCACCAGATCCTGTGCCACTTTCGTGACCCTCGTGCTAACGACCCAAAACTTCATTCCAATATTGAATTTTGGTCAGGGGATCTAAACGACATTAAGGGCTTATCGAAGCGCCTCGAGGGTTTCGATGTGGTGATTCATTGTGCGGCAGAGATGAAACTGTGGAATTCAGAAAAGACTCTGTATGAAACAAACGTTCTCATGACAAAAAATCTCCTAGAGTCAGCAAAGCAGGCTGGCGTACAGCAGTTCATTTATATGAGTGATGCATCAATTGCTAAAAATCCATTAAGTCAAAATCTAGATGTTTCAGAATCCCGCTCTTTGCCATCTCTGCAAGACTTTCCCTATAGCAATAGCAAGCTCCAGGCAGAGAAGTTGGTCCTAGAGGCTGGAGATGAAATGTTTCGAACCATTAGCCTTAGACCAGCATCCATTTGGGGTAGGGGTGATTTAATTGACCGTCGCTTAGGTGAAGCCGCCGACCGGAATCAGTTTGGCTGGTTTGATGAGGGCCACTACCCCTTTTCAACTTGTTATATTCAAAATCTTTGCGAAGCAGTCAAAAAAGCTCTGCTGTCAGCATCAAATCAAGAAAGTTTTTTTATCAGTGATGGTGAGCCCATTCAATTTCGGCAATGGATGTCAATGAGACTTAAGGCCGGTCGTTACAAAGACCCCACTTTATCAATACCCCGTTCCTTTGCCTGGCCCTTAGCTCGCTTTACAGAAAATGGCTGGAAATACTTGCCGCTTCGAGGAGAGCCACCCTTAATTAGGGAAATGGTCCATTTAATGGCGCATCCTTTCTCTGTATCGATTCAGAAAGCTCGGGATCAATTAGCCTATGAGCCCATCTACTCCATGGAAGTAGGCATGCTTGAGATGAAGAAAACGACTAATTGATCAAGGGTTTACCCTAGTTATCTTGACGCGACCAATGACGAGGTTTAAAGTTTTTAAAAATAATTGAATCATCATTCATTGATGTTCTTGTACGAAGAAGACTTAGACCCTGAAAGGATGCAGAGCATGTTCAAATTTCATGATATGAAAGATCGGATTTCTAAAATTGCAGGATTTTTTGGAATGGTCGTCAGTATTACCGTTGCCTTTTACCTGATCTTTCCTACAGGCCAGACTCAATCCAAATTTGCCATGTTTTTGGTTTCCCTAGGCATCGCCATCGCCCTTAGCATCCTTACATTCAAGGCCCTACTAAAGTCCCAGCGCTAGAGTAGACCCACGCTAAATAAAAGCCCCACTATCTGCACGGATTTGGGGCTTTTTATTTGGAACTGAAAATACTGCGCCAATTTCTTTAGGCTTAATTGATGGGTGTAAACACTTATATCTAAAACCCTCGAAGAGGATTTTACTAAGACATCTATTAATGAGTGTTTGATTGCATGACTACTTTTATTGCCGTACTACCCCTTCAATTCTCTTCGTATATCAAAGTCTGAGGTAAGAATTGAATTCTGCAGCCCAAGAAGTGAAGGTGGATTTCCAGCCATTGAAGGAACGTGGCCAAAGAGAGGTTTTCTGTGGATTAACAGGAATCATCTGGTTGCATCGCAAAATTCAAGATGCTTTTTTCCTGGTGGTCGGCTCGCGTACCTGCGCACATTTGATTCAATCTGCTGCTGGCGTAATGATTTTTGCAGAACCACGATTTGCAACGGCAATTATTGATGATCGTGATTTGGCCGGTCTTGCAGATGCCAATGATGAGCTAGACAAAGTAGTAAAGCAGTTACTAGATCGTCGTCCTGATATCAAGCTTCTATTCTTAGTCGGTTCCTGTCCTTCAGAAGTGATTAAGTTAGATCTATCTAGGGCAGCACAACGTTTGGGCAAAACATTTGCTCCTAATGTTCGTATTCTGAATTATTCAGGCAGCGGTATTGAAACAACCTTTACTCAAGGGGAAGATGCTTGTCTAGCTGCGCTAGTGCAAGATTTGCCTCAATCGACCCAATCTGATGAAGTGGATTTATTGGTAGTCGGCTGTTTGGCGGATGTCGTTGAAGATCAATTTAGCCGTATCTTTAAAGATCTAGGCTTAAAGTCTTTTGCCTTTTTCCCGCCCAGAGAGTCTACGCAGAAAATCGTTGTCGGTCCAAAGACCAAATATCTATTAGCCCAGCCGTTTTTGACGGATACAGCCAGATTCTTAGAGAACATGGGTGCTCAAAGAATTGCTGCACCTTTTCCGCTAGGGGTAGAAGGTACAGAAAAATGGTTCTTAGCTGCAGCTAAAGAGTTGGGCGTGCCTGCCGATGTCTTTGAAAAAGTCATTGCTCCACAAAGAGATCGTGCCAATAAGTCACTGGAGCCGCATCGTGAAATCTTGCAAGGCAAATCCATTTTCTTTTTCCCCGATTCCCAGCTAGAAATTCCATTGGCTCGTTATTTAAATAGAGAGCTTGGTATGAGCTTGATGGAAGTTGGCGTTCCGTATTTACATCGTCAGCATATGGCAGAAGAATTGGCTATGTTAGACCCCAAAACCCAATTGTCTGAAGGTCAAAATGTAGAGAATCAATTGGATCGTTGCCGCGCTCAACAGCCCGATATGGTTGTATGTGGACTGGGTTTGGCTAATCCACTCGAGGCAGAAGGTTTTACGACTAAGTGGTCGATTGAGCTTGTATTCACCCCCATTCAAGGATTTAATCAAGCAGCTGATCTTGCAGAGTTATTTGCTCGCCCCTTAACTAGAAAACATAAGCTCATGATGGTGGAAGCTGCATGAAGTTAACACTCTGGACTTATGAAGGGCCGACCCACGTCGGCGCGATGAGGATTGCTACGGCAATGGAGAAGGTTCATTACGTTCTTCATGCGCCCCAAGGGGATACCTATGCAGATCTTCTTTTCACCATGATTGAGCGGATGAAAAAGAGGCCGCCGGTAACTTACACCACCTTTCAAGCGCGTGATTTAGGTAGTGATACTGCAGAGTTATTTAAAGAGGCTGCAAGAACAGCCTATGACCGTTTTAAACCTGATTTATTAATGGTGGGTGCTTCCTGCACTGCAGAACTCATTCAGGATGATCCAGGCGGCTTGGCCGAAGCCCTTGATTTGCCTGTACCGATTTTGCCGCTTGAATTACCGGCATATCAAAAGAAAGAGAATTGGGGAGCAGCAGAAACGTTTTATCAGATGGTGCGTTTATTGGGTCAGCAATTTATTCTGGCGCCGGGTCAAACACGCCCAGTAAGAAAACCGGATGCAAAACCAACTTGTAATATTTTAGGTCCCACTGCTCTAGGATTTCGTCATCGTGATGACGTTGAAGAAATTTCGCGCTTATTGCGCGATTTAGGTATTGAAGTAAATGTAGTTGCACCCTTAGGGGCCAATCCAGCGGATATTGCCCGTTTGCATGAAGCAGACTTTAATGTCAATTTATATCCTGAGACTGCCAATACTGCTGCTACTTGGATGACAAGAAGTTTTGGTCAGCCTTCGACCAAAGCGATTCCAATCGGATTTAAAGGGACTCAAGCTTTTATTACTGAAGTTTGCCAACTAGCCGGCATTGAATGTGATGTTCAAAAGTTCAGTCAATCCTCTAAAGCGCGTTGGTACGCTTTATCAGTAGACTCAACCTATCTCACTAATAAAAGAGTATTTATTTTTGGCGATGCAACCCATGCAATTGCTGCAGCTAAAGTAGCAGCCCATGAAATGGGTTTCAAAGTTGTTGGACTAGGGACCTATAGCCGTGAATTAGCCCGTGAAGTACGTGAAGCTGCTGCTGATTTAGGTCTAGAGGCTATGATCACGGATGACTATTTAGAGGTTGAGGCAAAGATCACAGAGCTGCAACCTGAGTTAATTCTCGGTACGCAAATGGAGCGCCATATTGCTAAGCGTCTCCAGATTCCTTGTGCAGTGATTTCATCACCAGTACACGTGCAAGACTTTCCTTCGCGCTACTCTCCGCAAATGGGTTTTGAGGGCGCCTGTGTTTTATTTGATTCCTGGGTGCATCCATTGATGATGGGCTTAGAAGAGCATTTAATTGGAATGTTTAGGGGTGACTTTGAGTTTCATGAAGGGGCTATGCCCTCGCATCTTGGTCATGGTTCGGCGCCTATCAAGGTGGAGACAGAGCAGATTGCTGTTAAGCTTGATCCGACTAATCAATCCCCTGCCTGGGAAACGGATGCAGAAAAAGAGCTTAATAAAATTCCATTTTTCGTTAGAGGCAAGGCAAGAAGAAATACAGAGCGTTATGCAGTAGAGCAGGGTC
>CANIMS010000119.1 GCA_947468785.1 Betaproteobacteria bacterium | reverse complement strand
TATGTCGTATGTCCCCATCTAGCTCCCCCATCTATGTGCGTTTTCTCAAATTACTTGCGGCGCAACAAATTAAAAATCCCTGCAAAGATTTAGATGCTACAGAATTAAATTTGCTACATTATGTTGTATTGGCAAGCGCAGAGAATCAGCGTGTTTTAGTGGGCGACTTACTAGAGCTTAAGCAATATGCTTCTCAAGCTACCTTACACGCCAAAATGAAACAATTGATTGCCAAAGGTTTTCTTATCATTGAAAGCAACAACGATGATGGCAGAAAAAAATACGTCACTCCATCTAAAACTGCCTCTAAATATATTGGCTTTATGTCTGACTGCTTAACTAAGGCAGCAAAATAATCTTCGCTAATTCAAGCGCTCTATAAATTGACTTTTTTGCGGATGGAAGCTTCACCAATCCACGGGTGTTCAGCAGTCTAGGGCCCAATGGCCTTATGTCTCATCCTATGCGCAATGTAGGGCAAGGCTGGGTGTTTTAAATGAAACTTGTTTTGGCTTGGAAAATAGCTAACTAGTCATCTCTGCAGCTTTAGACCGAGCAGCATGTAATTTTTTATAGCTGTCGAGCAAGCGGTGATGTCTTTCAAGGCCCTCTAGCTTAATGCTGGTTGAGGTCAAACCATAGAAGCGCACGCTGCCATCCGCCGAGCCTAATACAGCATCCATTCTCTCGTCCCCAAACATCCGACGGAAATTCATGACATAGTCTTCTAGCTCTAAATCGTCATCCAGGGAAATCTCTAAAACTACATTTAAAGCTTGATAAAACAATTTACGCTCGACTGTATTGTCGCTATATTGAAGAAGGGCCCCAACAAGTTCATGTGCTTCTTCGAGTTGCTTCAAGGCCAAACGAATCAGCAACTTCAACTCTAAAACCGTCAGCTGACCCCAAGGGGTATTCTCATCAAACTCGATACCAATCAATGTGGCGATATCGCCATACTCATCTAGTTCGTTATTCTCCAGCCTCTCAAGAAGGGCAGCCAAGCTAGCATCATCTAAAAGATGGAGATTCAAGATATCAGCCCGGAACAGTAGCGCTTTGTTGGTGTTATCCCAAATTAAATCTTCTATCGGATAAATTTCAGAATAACCAGGCACCAAGATCCTGCATGCAGTTGCACCGAGCTGATCATATATTGCCGTATACACCTCTTTACCCATTGCTTTAAGAATGCCAAATAGAGCTTCTGCCTCTATAACATTAGCGTTTTCACCATCACTAGAAAAATCCCATTCGACAAAATCGTAATCGGGTTTTGCGCTGAAAAAACGCCATGACACTATGCCACTCGAATCGATGAAATGCTCGACAAAGTTATTTGGCTCAGTAAGTGCTTCACTAACAAAGGTAGGTGGGGGCAAATCATTCAGGCCCTCTAAGCTGCGCCCTTGGAGAAGCTCTGTCAAGCTCCGTTCTAAGGCCACCTCTAGATTTGGGTGTGCGCCAAACGATGCGAATACACCGCCTGTTCGAGGATTCATTAAGGTAACGCACATCACCGGATAAACCCCGCCTAATGATGCATCTTTAACCAATACTGGAAAACCTTGCTCTTCTAAACCCCGAATGCCCGCCAAGATACTAGGGAATTTTTCAAGGACCTTCTGAGGTACATCTGGCAGAGTGATTTCTCCCTCTAAGATTTCGCGCTTGACTGCTCTCTCAAAAATTTCTGATAGGCACTGTACCTGCGCTTCAGCCAAAGTATTGCCAGCACTCATACCATTGCTGACATAAAGATTTTCTATCAGGTTGGATGGAAAATAAATTGTTTTACCGTCTGACTGCCGTATGTATGGCAATGAACAGATGCCGCGCTGTACATTGCCAGAATTAGTATCAATCAAATGTGAGCTGCGCAATTCACCATCAGGATTAAATATTTTTAGGCAGTAGTCATCTAGAATTTCTGGGGGTAAGCCATCATTCTTGGCTGGCCTAAACCATCGCTCATTTGGATAGTGAACAAATGCGTTGTTAGCAATATCTTCGCCCCAGAATGCGCCAGCATAAAAATGGTTATTACTCAGTCGCTCGATATACTCACCCAAAGCTGATGCAAGCGCACTTTCTTTTGTTGATCCCTTGCCATTGGTAAAACACATCGGTGAATGCGCGTCACGGATATGCAAAGACCATACATTAGGAATGATGTTGCGCCACGAGGCGATTTCAATCTTGATGCCCAGATTAGCCAATACCTGAGACATATTGGTAATGGTTTTCTCTAGCGGTAAATCCTTCCCCACAATGTAAGTATTGGCTTCGGCAGCAGGCTTCAAGGCCAACAAAGCCTGGGCATCCTCATCAAGGTTTTTGACCACTTCAATGACAAACTCGGGGCCGGCCTGCACTACCTTTTTGACTGAACAGCGCTCAATCGATCGCACAATACCTTGGCGATCATTCGCAGAGATATCGTCCGGTAGCTCAACCTGAATCTTAAAAATCTGCTGATAGCGATTTTCGGGATCAACAATATTGTTTTGTGAAAGGCGAATGTTGTCAGTAGGAATATTGCGAGTATCACAGTACAGCTTTACAAAATACGCTGCGCACAAGGCGGATGAGGCTAAAAAATAATCGAAGGGGCCTGGCGCGGAACCATCCCCTTTATATCGGATAGGTTGATCGGCAATTACTGTGAAGTCATCGAACTTAGCCTCAAGACGAAGCTTATCGAGAAAGTTAACCTTAATTTCCATAGGGATCATTCCGAAAAAAATGTATCGCTTGAGAGGAAGCAGCTCTTTTTAGCAATGCTGATACTTTCAATGCGTCACGCTTATAAAAAAGCGTTCGCCAAGATATTTACTTGGGGCTTTATTGTTCGCCTTTATTGCGAGAGGTATCAATACCCAGCGCTTTAAGCTTACGGTATAAATGGGTTCGCTCAAGGCCAGTGTAATCAGAAATCTTGGTCATGCTGCCACCCATGATTTGCATCTGGTGTTCAAAATAAGCTTTCTCAAATAGATCGCGCGCCTCTCTCAGCGGAAGATCAAAATAGGTTTTTGCAATTCCACTAATGTACTCTCCCTCGACGGGCGCTTGACTTGAGGCCTCGGGTGAAGGGGTTTTTGGGAGTGCGCTTGAGGGTGCGCTTGCCTGAACAGGTCTATCTTCTTCTGGCTCAATGTATTTAGGAGAAAGCTCTAAAGCTTTGTTTACTGTTTTGAGGAGCTTTTGTAAGGCAATTGGTTTCTCTAAAAAATTCAAGGCGCCAATACGCGTAGCTTCAACCGCTGTATCTATCGTGGCATGACCAGACATCATGACTACCGGCATAGTGAGCTGACCATTCTTGGACCACTCTTTTAATAAAGTGATGCCATCGGTATCGGGCATCCAAATATCTAGCAAAACGAGGTCGGGACGCATCTGCTCACGAATGGTGCGCGCCTGCACAGCACTCTCTGCTGCGTACACGGTGTGACCCTCATCTGTCAGAATCTCATTGAGAAGCTCACGAATGCCCATCTCATCATCAACGACCAAAATACTAGCCATGTTTAGGCTGCCTCTTTTGCTAGATTCATAAATAAAACCGAAACTTGTGCACCAATCACTTCTTCTCCCTGCAGTCGGTTACGGATTTCAATTTTGGCAGCATGATCTTCAATGATTTTCTTAACCACCGCCAAACCTAAGCCCGTACCTTTGCTCTTGGTTGTTACATAAGGCTCAAACGCTCTTGCCAATATCTTAGCTGGAAAACCCGTACCGCCATCACTTATTGTGAGTCGTACTGCATTTTGCACCATTCCATTTTGCTCTCCATAGGGAACTAGCTCCGTTTTTACTTCAACAGGCTCATTTTGATTTTTGCCTTCTAGGGTAGCGTCTTGTGCATTTTGCAGAAGATTGTGAATGACTTGCCTCAATTGCGTAGGGTCTCCCATGATGTCAGGGCAATTCCAATCTAATTTGGTGCGGATCGAACTACCCTCATACAAGCCTAAGACTTCCGTGATTAAAGTATTAATGGAGATTGGCTTCAGCTGGGGCGTGGGCGTCTTTGCAAAATCCCTAAAGTCATTGACCATCTCCTTCATTGCTTGTACTTGGCCAATGATCGTTTCCGTACTGCGATTAATCATCTCTTCTTGCTCAGGACTCAGCTTACCAGCCAGCTTATGTTGCAATCTTTCTGCAGATAGCTGAATTGGGGTTAATGGATTTTTGATCTCGTGAGCCAAGCGTCTGGCAACCTCGCTCCAGGCAATGGATCTTTGCGCAGTGACTACATCAGTAATGTCATCAAAAACAACCATTCTCAAGTCGGCTGTTAGTTCAGTTCCACGCACAAATAAAGTAACGCCAAGTTCATTTTCATATTCGTTGGTGGCATGTAATTGGATTTGTTTTTGCCAAACAGGCGCACTGGTTTGCCCTCCACCTGCCGGGCCCTTCCTTTCGCTAGCGTCACCGCCAATGGCCAGCTTCATAGTTGCAAAACCTTCTTTAATAGCGTCTTCAAACTCCAATAAAGCCGGGCTCTGACTTAATAGACCGCCCCCTAAATGGGTGAGATCTTGACCAAAAATTCGATCGGCGCCCGCATTGCTCGATACCACTTTGTATTCTTTATCAAAAATACAAACCCCTGCCGTTAAGCTTCCTAATACGGTTTCCAAAAAGGCTTTTGACTCCTGCAAGGAAGTACGGGTATCGGATAGCTGCTTAGTCATGACATTAAATTGACGAGTGAGCATGCCCAACTCATCGCCAGTATCTAATTCTGGCTTGGGTGATAGATCACCCTGTGCAACAGCTTGAGTTCCTCTTAATAGCATTAGGAGGGGGCGTGCCAGCTGACGCCCTAACATTAACGCCAGCGTAATTGCTACAAACACTGCAAAGAAAAGGGTAAGCGTAAGGGTGCCCACAAACATTTTTCGCAAGCCCGATCTACCCAAAGACTTTTCTTGATAATCGCTATACGCAGCCTGTACAGCGAGAGAATTTCTGGAAATCCCTTCGGGAACTGTCTTTACTAGCTGCAGATACCAAAGCTCCTTTTGATACTGGGTATTTAGGCCAAACCCGCGCGTACTAACAGAGCTTTCTTTGACCAATGGCAGCACGACCCGCAATAAATACTCTTGGGAACCGTTTGCAGAGCTTGGCTCATCAATGATGCTGACATGACCCACCTTAGAGGCCTGAACCATAACGTCTTGACTTGGAGAGGGGGTCTGTTTCACTAGTGCACCTGAGGCAGCAGTGGCAATCAGCACCTGCTTGCTATCAAAAACAGTTATTTCTTGGATGCCAAATTGGTCTCGCATTCTTGAAAGCAACAAGGTTAATTCAGCGGAACTGGCAATGTTGGGAATGCCACGGATTTGATCAATTACTATGCGGCCCTCATCTTGCAGCTCTTCCAAAGAACTGCTTAAAGTGGCGCGACCTAATTCAAGTCCGGCTTCAAGTGCAGATTCGACCTTTACATCAAACCAGGTTTCGATACTGCGTGATACGAACTGTAAAGAAACCCCATACAAAATTAAACCGGGAACTACGCCCACTAAAGCAAAAATCATTGCTAGCTTTGCAACCAGGCGGGTGCCGAAATGTCCTCGATACCATCGAACTGCAATAACTGATACAAGCGTCAAGATAACCAGCGTAAGGCAAATGCCCATCGCTATATTGGCTGCATATAGCCAAATAAAATACTTATCAAAAAACTGGGTATTCGATGATGCAAGCGCCAGCATTGCCAAGAGAAACAGCGCAAATACGCCAATAACCCCTATGGCAACCGGAATGACTTTTTTCCTCCAAGACCCAGACAGAAGGTCAAGCTTAAGAAGGCGATCTACTAGTCTCATCGCTTAATTAAATTAGGGCCCGTAGGTG
>CANIMS010000118.1 GCA_947468785.1 Betaproteobacteria bacterium | reverse complement strand
CAACAAATGCCTATTTTGAAGGCTAATGAACGTGATTGGACTTTGATAGAGGCTGCCGAGCGTCGGATGACTGCTCGTGGACAATATGTTCCTGATGCTGCGATATGGCTAGATAACCGTCCAAGGCCATTGCCAGTTGGCGGTGCAGGTAATCCAGCGCCACCAGGTTTTTATCTCATGATGCCGTTTAGATTGGAAGGTGCTGATCTGGTGCTTTGGGTCAATCGTGGATGGGCGCCACGCAATCAAGAGAATCGGGAGACTTTGCCGCCTGTGCAAACCCCTGTAGGCCCTCTGAGCATTGAAGGGATCGTGTTCGCTCACCCTGGCAGGGTATATGAATTAGGGTCTAACAAAGTTGCTCCTGCGCTCAATGAGCCACGTATACAGCAAAATTTGGATTTGCAGGCTGAGGCGAAGTTGCATGGTTGGACGCAAAGCCCCTTTATTCTTCGCTTGGAAGAATCTGGAGCCCAAGATGGCCTACTTAGAGAATGGGCACCTCTGACAACAGGAGTCGATCGCCATTATGCTTATGCATTCCAGTGGTTTGCATTGGCAGCATGTGGTTTCTTGTTTTGGTTAATTAGCGGCTTACGTCAATATCGGCGCCAAAGCCTTGTGAATGGGGATTTAGGGTGAGTGATAAAGAGTTGTTAATTCCGGCATCACAAACTGATGCAGCAATCAATGCGCGTACCCGTCGTGGCCGCATTCAAATGCTGTTGTTATTGCTCGCCTGTGCCTCCCCAGTGATCGCTTCTTATTTTACTTATTACGTGATTAAGCCTACGGGCGGAAAAACCAATTTTGGAACCTTGGTATATCCCGCACAAGAATTAAATCCTACTTGGTTAAGTGTTCCTGTCCAGGGGAAGTGGACAATGTTAATTGCCCGTCCTGCAGGTGAGTGTCGAATTAAAGATGATCAATGTATTGAGGCATTATTTTTAATGCGCCAAGTAAAAGTAGCCATGGGCAGAGAAAGTAAGCGGGTACAACTACTCTGGGTCAATACTGATGGAAAGCCAGTAGACCCTGAAGTCACAAAAATTTATGACGAACAAGTCACTGGATTAAAAGTTGTCACTTTGCCAGCTGATCCACAGCTTAGGGCGAATTTTGAAGAATGGCTTAATAAAGAAGGTGCAGGTCAAGCAATCCAGTTAATTGACCCTAGTCCTGCAAAGATGATGTTCTTTCCGGTGACAAATTCGTCAAAAGAATTTGCTGGAATGAAAAAAGATTTAGAAAAGCTTTTGAAACTCAATCATAAGGGCGAGAGTTTGTAATGCCCGATCTCGTCTTGCTGTTGGAGTTGGGAGCCATTGCAGTTTTATTTGCAGGGATTCCTTTGGCCTATCTTTTGACGAGATCTACTTATAGCTTGTTTCAAAAATTGAATTGGGTTTTGGTGTTTATGACCTTTGATCTGATTGTGTTCGGAGCATTTACGCGTTTGACTGATTCTGGTTTGGGTTGTCCGGATTGGCCTGGGTGCTACGGTACTTCAAATCCATTTCATGCCTTGAGTGATATTCAGCAGGCTGAAAGTGCCTTACCTACAGGGCCTGTGACGGTAATGAAAGCTTGGATTGAAATGATTCACCGTTATCTAGCAATGACAGTTGGCGCATTAATTTTGTTACAAGTCGGAATCGCTTTTAGTAAGTTGAAGTCATTAGGGAAGTCGCCTTTCATTATGAGCTTAGGCTTGCTTTTACTAGTTTGTATTCAGGGAGCCTTTGGGGCATGGACCGTGACGCTTAAGTTACAGCCCATCATCGTGACGATTCATCTCATGTTGGCTTTAGTCCTGCTCGCTTGTTTAACTGCTTATGCGCAGCATGCTTGGGAAGAGACTGCATCTTCTGTGCGCACCTTACGCATTTATCCCTTGCCTACTTTATTGATTGTGGCTTCAATGTTCATTTTGTTCATGCAGGTTTTTTTAGGCGCTTGGGTGAGTACGAACTATGCTGTGTTGGCGTGCCCAGACTTTCCAACTTGCCTGGGATCTGCTTGGCCAGAAACGAATTGGGCGGAAGGCTTCACTTTATGGCGTCAATTGGGTCTAAATGCTCAAGGAGAATTTATCTCTCCAGTGGCCCTACAAACGATTCACTGGGCCCATCGCATATTTGCTGTGCTGGTCTTGCTCTGCTTAGGATTCTTGGGTCTGAAGGCCTATAGTCTGTCAACGCCAGCTACGCCAATGCTAAAACGTTTTGCCAAGATACTAATGACATTGCTCTTATTACAAGTGCTCACTGGTATCTCTAATGTCGTTTTTCAGTGGCCTTTGTTGGCAGCTTTATTACATACTGCTGGCTCTGCCGCTTTAGTATTCTGTTTAGTCAGAATGGGCTATTGGGCTTCATGGAAGTCACCCATTCGAATGAAGATAGCAAAGTCACTATGAGCACTCCTCAAGCATCCGCAAAGGTAGCTATGCCCCGTTGGCGTCAGTACTGGGTTTTAACTAAGCCTAGGGTGACGCAGCTTGCCGTGTTCTGTGCAGTCATCGGGATGTTTTTGGCAACCCCTGGAATGGTTCCCTATCCCATCCTCATCGGTGGAATTGCGGGTATTTGGCTGCTCGCTAGCGCTGCTTTTGCTGTGAATTGTTTGATAGAGCAAGCAGTCGATGCCAAGATGAGAAGGACTGCTTGGCGGCCATCTGCTACTGGTGAAGTTACTCCTTTTCACATCATCATTTTTTCAATCATTCTAGGCTCGCTGGGAATGATTATTTTGTGGAACTTTTGCAATCCTTTGACGATGTGGTTAACACTTGCCACTTTCGTGGGGTATGCCGTTATCTATACCTGGTTATTAAAGCCTGCAACACCACAAAATATTGTGATTGGCGGTCTTTCCGGAGCGATGCCGCCAGCACTTGGTTGGGCTGCTGTAACGAATACCGTTTCAGCCGAAGCTTGGCTCTTGGTTTTAATTATTTTTGTATGGACGCCACCCCACTTCTGGGCTTTAGCCTTATATCGTCGTGATGATTACGTGCAGTCTGGATTACCAATGTTGCCCGTGACTCATGGAGAGCGTTTTACTCTACTCAATATTTTGCTCTACACCCTGATCTTGATAGCAGCTACTTTGCTGCCGTATATCTACGGAATGAGCGGCATAGTGTATTTGGTCTCAGCAATTATTTTGGGCTTGATATTTTTAATTTATGTCATTGCCTTGTTTATTTCATACAGTGATGCTTTGGCGAAGAAAACCTTCCGCTTTTCCATTACTTATTTATCGCTACTATTCGTGGCATTACTGGTTGACCACTATTTCCTCTAAGATGAACTTCACTATTCTTCGTGCTGGCTTTATTACCCTTCTCTTTTTAGTTCTAGCTGCTTGTAGTCCAAAGCCAGACTTTAAGAATATCGATATCACTGGTGGTACGGCATTTGGAAAAGACTTTAGCTTGCTTGATCCGGATGGCAAGGTCAGAACCCTGGCAGACTTTAAGGGCAAAGTGGTGCTGATGTTCTTTGGCTACACCCAGTGCCCCGATGTTTGTCCTACTACCTTAACCGAAATGCAGCAGGTCATGACACTGTTGGGCCCCAAAGCTGATAAGGTTCAGGTTCTTTTTGTAACAGTTGATCCTGAGCGCGATACCGCTGCCATTTTGAAGCAGTATGTGCCTGCATTTGATAAGCGCTTTTTGGGATTAAGACCTGCTGACGAAGCAGCTTTAGAAAAGGTCGCTAAAGACTTTAAGATTTTCTATCGCAAGGTGCCTGGTGCAAGTCCAGGCTCTTACACAATGGATCACACGGCAGGTAGTTATGCGTTTGATCCTGAGGGGCGTTTGCGTTTGTATATCAAGCATGCACAAGGTCCTGAGACCTTGGCGCATGACTTGAAAGAACTCTTAAAGTAAAAGAGAAAAAGAATTCACTTAGGCTGCTTGTAACATGCCGCGCATTTTTTTGAGCGCAGCAGTTTCAATTTGACGAACACGCTCTGCAGAAATGCCGTATTCAGCAGCAAGATCATGCAGAGTTTTAGTGCCCTTGCCTTCAGCATCCATTGCCAACCAGCGTGATTGAACAATATTACGGCTACGCTCATCCAAAGCCATTAAGGCGCGGTCTAATTTAGGACCCTGCATAGCATCTGTTTCAGCGTGAGCAATCATCTCAGTTGGCTCTTGACTATTATCAGCAAGCCATGCAATCGGCGCATAAGCAGAATCTTCATCGCTATCATCGCCTTCTAGAGCAACATCACCACCGGCTAGGCGCATTTCCATTTCTTTTACATCAGTGCCTTTGACATCTAGCGCCTTTGCTAAAGCCTCAACCTCAGCTGGGCTGAGTGCGCTTAAAGTCGGTTTATTGCTGCGGAGATTAAAAAATAATTTACGCTGTGCTTTGGTAGTTGCGACTTTTACTAAGCGCCAATTTTTTAGAATGTACTCGTGTATCTCAGCTTTGATCCAGTGAATTGCATAAGATACCAAGCGCGCACCATTGTTAGGGTCGTAGCGTTTAACTGCTTTCATCAAACCAATATTGCCTTCTTGAATTAAATCAGCATGAGGAATGCCATAACCAAGATATTGACGAGCAACTGAAACCACTAAACGTAAATGGGAGAGCACTAAAGTTTTAGCAGCGTCTACATTTTCGGTACGACGAAATTCCTGCGCAAGATGTAACTCTTCCGCAGCGCTAAGCATTGGTACGCGATTCACGTACGCAATATAAGAATCGAGAGTGCCAACCCCTAGGGATGGCAACATTGGAAATGCAGACGCCGCTGCAGCCTGCGCCACAGGCAGCCTTTGCATACTCGGTTTGTCAGATTTCTTTTGAATCATTTTTTTATTAAATATGAGGTGTTAATAGAAGTCTATTTTAGCACTCTTGTCAAGAGAGTGCTAATCACTTGATATGATTGTAAGCTATTGATTTAATTGAATAATTCAGAGGCATATTGCCCTGCTGTAAAGGGGGCTAAATCATCAATACCTTCCCCTTTTCCAAGCGCCAACACAGCTGGTTTGGGGCCCTCTTGTAGGGTGTGAGCCAAAGCGCAAATGACACCACCTTTTGCGGTGCCATCGAGCTTGGTCACAATGATTCCAGTAAGCCCTAGGGCCGCATGAAAAGCCTTTACTTGGCTTAAACCGTTTTGACCGGTATTGCCATCTAAGACCAATAATGTGTGGTGTGGTGCGCCAGGAAGAGCCTTGCCGATGACGCGTTTTACTTTTTTGAGCTCCTCCATTAGATGATCTTGGGTGGCAAGGCGTCCTGCAGTATCAATAATTAAGATATCGCTTTTACGTGAGATTGCAGAATGAATTGCATCATGGGCCACTGCTGCAGCATCTCCGCCTTCTTGGGTGATGACATCCACTTGGTTGCGCCCACCCCATTCTTGGAGTTGATTGCGCGCTGCAGCCCTAAAGGTATCACCTGCTGCAAGCAGCACCGATTTATTCTGCGCCTGAAAGAGGCGACATAGTTTGCCAATCGTGGTCGTTTTGCCCGCACCATTGACTCCTACTACAAGCCAAACCTCTGGAATAGCGGCTTTATCAGTAGTGAATAAGGGGTTGGGGGATGGCTCTAGTGGCTTCAAAAGCGCGCCTACCTCAGTAATGAGAAGCGATTGAAGCTCTTCTGCGCTGGAAGCCCCTTCAGACTTTGCGGCTTTTCGTAATTTACCAATCAATTGTTCAGTCGTGGGAAGACCCACATCACTTTGAATCAGTGATTCTTCTAGGGAATCAAACCAAGCTTCATCTGTCTTGCTGGATTTGAAAAGAGATCCGAGGGTTTTACGTAAGCCGAACATAATCGATACAATTTAAACCTTGCATCTTATCAATTTAATTCTTGGGATATGGTGATTTAGCAGATGCGATCTAATTTACTCCGATTTTTCTT
>CANIMS010000117.1 GCA_947468785.1 Betaproteobacteria bacterium | reverse complement strand
AGCGGTAAAAGCTTGTCTATTTCAGGGTAGAAGAGGCTAAACTCTTGCCTATAGCTGATAAAGCCTTAGGAGATTTATGACTGTCGCTGTATACCCAGGAACATTTGACCCTTTTACTCGTGGTCATGAGGATTTGGTACGTCGCGCATCGAGTATTTTTACTGAGCTGATTGTGGGCGTTGCCTCTAGCCGCAGTAAGCACCCTTTCTTTACTTTGGAAGAGCGTATTGATATTGCCAAAGAAGTATTGGGCCATTACTCGAATGTGAAGGTCGTTGGCTTTAATGGCCTATTAAAAGATTTTGCGCGTGATCATAATGCCCGCGTCATTGTGCGTGGCTTAAGAGCGGTATCTGATTTTGAATACGAGTTTCAGATGGCTGGCATGAATCGCTATCTCCTGCCCGATGTGGAGACATTATTTTTAACTCCCTCAGACCAGTACCAATTTATTTCAGGGACTTTTGTACGTGAAATCGCCTCTATGGGTGGTGACGTGAGTAAGTTTGTTTTCCCATCCGTGGAAAAATGGCTAGTCAAAAAAACTGCCGCTAACCAATTGAATAACAAGTCAGGTCAATAGTCTTCTATGGCTTTAATGATTACCGACGAATGTATCAATTGTGATGTATGCGAACCTGAATGTCCTAATGATGCGATTTATATGGGCCTTGAGATTTATGAGATTCATCCCGATAAATGCACTGAATGTGTGGGGCACTACGATACGCCTCAATGCCGTCAGGTATGCCCAGTCGATTGCATCCCATTTGACCCATCCCACAAAGAAAGCCAAGGACAACTCATGGCTAAATACAACTTGTTGATGGCAAAGAAAAAGGCTGGGTCAGCTTAATTCTTAGAGTGTAGTTCTAGCATGGCAGTTGCAGTATCGCCCTTTAAGAAAAGCGGCAAAATTTGCAAGCCATTTTCAATACTCTCATTAATCCGTTTTTGTTCTTCTAGCTGCGGTCTTCGTAAAACGTAATCCGCTACATCCATCGGTCGTCCATCACCAGCTAAGTCTCTTGGGTGGCCGATACCTAGGCGCAAGCGCCAGTATTCAGGGGTTCCTAAGTGGGCATGAATATCTTTCAAGCCATTATGACCGCCAGTGCCGCCGCCTAATTTAATGCGCGCTGTGCCTGGCTTTAAATCTAGCTCATCCTGTACGACTAATATTTCTGCTGCTGAGATTTTATGAAAACGACATAGTGCGCCAACTGCTTGCCCACTTAAATTCATATAAGTAGATGGCTTAAGAAGGTAGAGATCTTCCCCTTCCCATTTGCCTTTAGCCACTTTTCCATGAAAGCGTTTTTCAGTTTCAAAGCGGGCACCTAATTGTTTTGCGAGGGCATCAACAAACCAGAAGCCGGCATTGTGCCGATCATCTTCATGTTCGTCTCCGGGATTGCCTAGGCCAACAATTAATTTAGTCATGATGGGAGTTTAAAGACATAAGCGCTTTTACACAAAATAGAAAAAAGAAAGCCCGCTTTCGCGGGCCTTCTTTTGCAAAGTATGCGACTCTAAATATTAAGCCTTATCTTTCGCATCAGCAGCGGGTGCTGGAGTTGCAGCAGCAGGGGCAGCAGCAGGGGCAGCCTCTTCAGTTTCAGCAGCCTTAACAGCTGGAATACGTGCGTTTGCAATCACTGGGTTCTCTTGCTCAACGTGCAATACCAAGGCAACACCTTTTGGCAATGTAACGTCTTTAGCATGGATAGAGTGACCCACTTCAATTTTGCTCAAGTCCACTTCAATAAACTCAGGCAAGTCTGCTGGTAAGCAAGATATTTCGAGATCATTGAGGATGTGGCTAACAACAGCGCCTTGCAATTTCACAGCAGCCGAAGTTTCAGCATTGGTGAAGTGCAATGGAATGCGCATATGTACTTTCTCAGTCGCAGATACACGCTGGAAGTCAATGTGCAATACCAATGGTTTAAATGGATGCATTTGGTAATCGCGCAACAACACTTGTTGTGTCTTACCGCTAACTTCCAAATCCAAAATAGATGAGTGGAATGCTTCCTTGCGGAGAGCATGAAACAATGCGTTATGGTCTAACTCGATGACCAAGGCTGGATCTTTACTACCGTAAACGATTCCCGGAGTTTTACCGGAATTGCGCAGACGGCGGCTCGCACCCGTTCCCTGTACGCTTCTTTCAAAGGCTACAACTTTCATATTTAATTCCCTTTTAAGGTTAATTTCCGTTCGCGACCAAACGGAAAAGCCTTCGATTATATCGTGGGAATGGAGATTTTTGCCTACAAACGCCTCAAAACTACCAAAATACAGGGAAAAACGGTGTTTTTAGACTTATTCGGCAAACATAGACATGACAGAATCACCCTTGCTAATACGGGACAAGGTTTCGGCCAATAAAGGAGCCACGCTTAATTGCCGTATTTTTGGGATTTTCATGGCTTCTGGGGTCAGGGGAATGGTGTCGGTAACCACCAATTCGTCTAATTCAGAGCTTGCAATACGGGCCACTGCCCCGCCTGATAGGACAGCGTGAGTACAGTAGGCAGTAACACCCTTAGCACCGCGCTCTTTAAGCGCTTCAGCGGCCTTACAGAGGGTTCCGCCTGTATCAATGATGTCATCCATGATGACGCAATGACGGCCCTCTACTTCGCCGATGAGGTGCATTACCTCAGAAACATTTGCTTTGGGGCGTCGCTTATCAATAATCGCCAAATCGGTACCTAATTGCTTGGCCATAGCACGGGCTCTGACAACGCCCCCAATATCTGGGGAAACAATGATGAGGTCTTTCTGAGTCTTTTGGGCCTGTAGGTCAGCCAGCAGAACTGGAGAGGCATAGATGTTATCTACGGGGATATCAAAGAAGCCTTGAATTTGGTCGGCATGCAGATCCATCGTTAGAACCCGTTCAATACCAGCAACGGATTGCAACATATTTGCTACGATCCGCGCCGAAATTGCCACCCTAGCAGAGCGAGGGCGACGATCTTGCCTAGCGTAACCAAAGTATGGGATCACTGCAGTTATACGGCTTGCTGATGCACGTTTCAATGCATCAATCATGATCATCAATTCCATCAAGCTATCGTTTGTAGGAGCGCAAGTGGATTGGATGACGACTACGTTTTTACCGCGAACGTTTTCTTGAATTTCAACTTGGATTTCGCCATCCGAAAATCGGCCTACAAAGGCTTTGCCCATCTCGAGATTGAGCTCTTTGGCAACAGCCTTTGCCAAAACGGGATTTGCGTTGCCTGTAAATAAAGTCAATAAATCAGCGTTCATGGGAGCGGACATAGGCTTTTGGATGAGTGTTAGGGTCGAGTGTTTTCTGGGTCGTTTCTACAGTATTGGCAGGGGAAGAAGGATTCGAACCTTCGCATGCTGGAATCAAAATCCAGTGCCTTAACCAGCTTGGCGATTCCCCTACAGGTCATTCTGAAGAAACCAAATTGTAAGCGGGATTTTTATTTAAGCCCCGAACAATCCTACCTACCCACCCTTTGGGGAGCGTTTGCAAAAGATTTTGGAGTCTTGCCTTGTCGGTCTTAGAGTCTAAAACCGCAAAAACGCTACTTCCAGAGCCTGACATTCTGGGCTCAGAGCCCGGTACTGCCTGGCTAATCCAATCTAAAGCGTGCTTCACTTCAGGGCATATTCTCACCGCTACTGCCTGGCAATCATTCGATTGTTTTGCTTGTGGCGATGCAAGAAAGCCATCAATTGTAATCGGAGCGTGATCTCGGGTCAATTCAGGGTCTTGAAAAATGCTTGCGGTAGCGATACCTACATTCGGAAAAATCACCAAAAAGTCTTGAGTTTCCAAGGTAATTTCCTGAATTTGTTCCCCGATGCCCTCAACAAAGGCATTTTTGCCAAAGATAAAAAAGGGTACATCTGCCCCCAGTTTTAGTCCCAACATGCTTAAGGTTTGCTGATCGAGCTTGAGATCCCATAGGGCATTTAATCCAATCAGGGTTGTGGCTGCATCTGAAGAGCCTCCACCTAAACCAGCACCCATCGGAATATTTTTTTGAAGACCAATTTCAACACCAGTTTGAATATGGCAAAAATCTTTTAGTAGATTTGCGGCCCGCACTACTAAATCCTGTTCTGGAACTACGCCCGGAATAGGATTAATGCGCCGAACTTCATTTTGTGAAATCAGTTTGAGTGTAACGATGTCACACCAATCAATCAGTTGGAATGCAGATTGTAGTAAGTGATATCCATCCGATCTGCGGCCAATAATATGCAGGAAGAGATTGAGTTTTGCTGGCGAATGCAGCTCTAGAATTTGTGAATGTAAGTTAGTCATTAGGGCGATCAAATACTAAGCGAATATCAATCGACCCCACGTTAGAGCTGCGAGTCATTGTTAACTTTTCTAAACGATTCGCGCTATCCCAGCTATAGACTAAATTCCAACCATCTTGATCAATTTTACTCACTTGCCCTTTACTATTTCTTTCTACGCTGGCATTGCTTCCGGGGCGCGTTTGTCCGCGCAACCAATCGGATAAGCCACGCGCGGGCAAGGGAAGCCCCAAAGTATTTTGCACCAGAGAGTCTGCATCAATGGCTGTCACTACCTGACCATCACGCTCAAGACTGGCTTCCCCTGGAGTAATCGTAATTTTTGCGATTGATCCTCCAATAGGATTACGAATTTCTAAGATGTCCTTGAGATCATCTTGTGTCAAAGTAAAGCCGCCAGACCCACCTTGATTTTGAGTATTGGTTAGCCCAGTGACTTTCACAGCAAAGCGACCATCCCAGGAGCCCTTGGATACTCTCTCCGCAACTGACCATGTGGGTTTTAAACGTTTTAAAGTTTCTTTTAAGGTTGAGTTATTGGCGTCTAATTTTTGCCCTTGTCGCCACATCTCTTCAGCTTCTTCTGGCCGATTCATGACCCATAGCACTTCGCCAACGTGCGCTGCAATATCTGCTTCGGGTTTGATATTAAAAGCTTGTTGGAGTTGCTCTAAAGCAAGAGCATTTTTACCAAGACGAAAATTAACCCAGCCGAGACTATCTAAGATAAAACCATCTCTTGGTGAAAGTTGATGGGCTTTGCTAATCAATGCAAAGGCCTCTGGTAATCGGAGATTGCGATCAGCTAAGGAGTAACCCAAAGCATTGAGCGCATTTACATCATTCGGATTTTTACGCAAAATTTCGCGTAAAGTTTTTTCCATGACATCTAAGCGCCCCACTTTTTCTGCTGAGATCGAATAGGTATAGAGCAGGGTAGCGTCGCTTGGTGGAATCTTAATGGTCGAAGCGATTTCATAAAAAGCATTTAATGCTTCTGACTCATCTTTTGCTTTTGCAAGCAAACCTTGTAATTGCTTTAATGTGTTTTCTTGTTGAGCAGGGGTTTGCTGCTTTAGCAGACTAATCGCGGGCTTAATGGCATCAGACCAGCGATTGCTTAGGATCAAAAGAGTGACCAAGACTTCTTTGGGCTTGGTATCGGTTGCAGGCACTAAGCTATCCCATGATTGGGCTGCCTGAAGCGCTAATGCAGGGGAGCCATTCGTAATGGCAATTTCCATGGCTCTTTGGGCTAGGCGAGGATCTTTATACTGCCGCGCCATCTCTAGATAAGTATTAAAGGCAAGCCCTGCTTCCCCCCGTTGCAAGGCAATCTCCGAGGCAAGCACCTCAAAAACGGCCTCCCCAGACTCCAGGCCATTACTTTGGGCATAGGCTGGATGCATCACTCCGGCGGCCAGTACGGTTACTAGCAAACCTTGCAAAAGTGGCTTCAGTCTTAATTTACTCATAAGCACATTCTAATCCGCGAATCTACAATCCATTTATGCCAGAGCTTCCAGAGGTAGAAGTCACCAGATTGGGTATTGCCCCTCATTTGATAGGGCGCAGGATTAGTGCCGTCAAAGTGATTGATGGGCGCTTGCGATGGCCAGT
>CANIMS010000116.1 GCA_947468785.1 Betaproteobacteria bacterium | reverse complement strand
TCCATCATCAATGGCATTAAAGGAGTTGTCGTTTGAGTTCCAGCCTTGGGGCCATCAGTCAATGTGATGGGTGCCAGGCCTCCAGTCGCAATTAAATGTGGATCTTCAAATAACTGCTCCGGCCTAGTGATTGGTGCAAACGGTAAGCCATTTGCTTCAAAAATAGTGGTGATCTCTTGTGCGCTAAGGCCTGCTAAGCGTTTTTTTATTTCAGGAATCAAGCTGGGTCTTGCCTGAACACGTTGATTATTTAATTTGAGATTAGGATCGGCGTATAAATCATCAAAATTAAAGACATCACAGAAAATTTTCCACTGTGTATCTGTGACTACCGCCAAGAATATCTTTTCACCTTCAGCCACTTCAAAGACATCGTAAATTGCCCATGCAGAAATTCGACTTGGCATTGGTTTAGCCGCCTTGCCTGTCACCGCATACTGCATCATGTGCTGCCCGACCAAGAAGACATTATTCTCAAAGAGCGAGCTCTGAATTTCTTGACCTTCCCCAGTAAATTCTCGCTGTCTTAAAGCAGCCATTACGCCAATTGCTCCAAAAACTCCGCCCATAATGTCATTAACGGAAGATCCCGCACGTAATGGTCTATCTTCAGGTCCAGTCATATATGCCAATCCACCCATCATTTGCACCACTTCATCTAAAGCAGTACGGTGGTCATAAGGGCCCGGCAAAAAACCTTTGTGTGAGACGTAGATGAGCTTGGGATTGGTCTTTTTTAAAGACTCGTAATCTAATCCTAATTTCGCCATGGTGCTTGGTTTAAAGTTTTCGCTCACCACATCCGCGGTAGCAATCAACTTGCGAATCAACTCCATTCCCTCGGGCGTTTTCATATCGACTGCGATACTTTTTTTATTGCGATTGAACATGGGGAAAAAACCTGCGCCTGAACCGATTAAATTTCTAGTTTTATCACCATCAATAGGTTCTACTTTTATAACCTCTGCCCCCAAGTCAGCCATGATCATTCCGCAGGTGGGCCCCATCACCATATGCGTAAATTCAACTACGCGTATTCCTTCATATGGCAGCCCATTTTTACTACTCATGCGGGACTCCATTGACTTGCTGGCACAAACCCCTTGGGGGTTCCTGCCTCAGGGACCATGCCGTATATGGATTCGTTTGGTACGCCAGCCTGTAGAGGTTTACGTGCCTCGAACAGTAAGTCCAAATTAATTCCCGTTTTGATGCCCATAGCCTCAAACATAAAAACCAAATCTTCTGTCACCACATTACCTGAGGCGCCAGGAGCATAAGGGCAACCACCCAAACCACCCATCGAAGAATCAAAAGAGGTGACACCCTCCTCGTATGCAGCTAAACAATTGGCGAGACCAAGACCACGAGTATTGTGTAAATGTGCCGCACCTGCTTTGTTTCCAATAGCAGCTTTAAGACGTTTAAATAATCTTTTAATTTGGGCTGGATTCGCATAGCCAGTGGTATCTGATAAGCCAGACTCATCCGCGCCAGCTGCAATGACTTGCTCAGCCATCCAAATTACATCATCTTCCGAAACCAATCCCTGTATGGTGCAGCCAAACGCAGTAGCGATACCGGCCTCAATTTTGACCTGTGGTGCATGGGCATTTCGGTAGTCGACAATTTTTTTAACTTCTTCAATCATCTCCTCACGCGTTTTTCGCACATTCGCCAATGAGTGGGCAGCACTTGCCGAGACAGGCAAAGTCAATTTATGAACGCCTGCCTCGATGGCTGCTTGAGCACCTCTTAAATTAGGTACTAAAGCCATCACCGTCAAACCAGGAAGTGTTTTTGCATGCAGAACAACCTCTGTTGCATCAGCCATCTGCGGCAATAGCTTGGCAGGTACAAATGAAGCTACCTCTATTTCACGGATACCAGCTCGGTATAAGGAATCTATCCAAGCATGTTTCTGAGCAGTGGGCATGATGGACTTAATCGATTGCAAACCATCTCGTGGCCCTACTTCACTAATCAAAACATCGGTTGACGCGGAATTCATTGTGTTCTATCCTTTAGAATATCGTTCTATTATTAAAACAGAATTACTTCCTACTGTCTATGCCAAGAAAATCAAGCAAGCTAAATGACGAAAAAATCTCCATTGCAGAATCTGGAGTGGCTTCCGTAGATAAGGCGCTCACTATCTTGCGGCTTTTTTCTTCTCAACATCCTGAACTCTCTTTAAACCAGATTGCTGATGCAACTGGTTTATATAAAAGTACCGCTCTACGAATGCTTGCCTCCCTAGGAAATGCTCTTTTAGTATTAAAGCGCTCTGATGGCCTCTATGTACTTGGCCCAGCCATTGCTTCACTGAATGCAGGCTATCAACAACAGCAATCACTTGAGTCCTTGGTTCCGCCAATTTTGCAGCAGCTCATGAAAGCGACACAAGAAAGTGCAGCGTTTCATGTTCGCCAAGGTGATCAGCGGCTTTGTCTTTATAGGGTCGATTCCAAGCAAGCCTTACGAGACCATATCAAAGTGGGTGATCTCTTGCCAATCGATAAAGGTGCAGGAGGTAAGGTCTTACGCGCATTTGAAGGTGCGCCCGGTAAAGTTAATGAACAAATTCGTGAAGCGATGGTGCTTGCTATATCGGGTGACAGAGTCAAAGAAATTTCAGGTATATCTTCTCCGGTATTTAATGCTGAAGGTTTGGTAGGCGTAATTACTCTCACCATGCCAACCTATCGCTTTGAACCTAAACAAGCCTCTCTAGTGAAGGCAAGCGCAAAAAAACTCACAGAGTTATTAGGTGGAAAATTTAAGTAAATATGCTTCGTTTATGATCTTTTTTATTTCTGAGTGATACCTATATATGATCAACATCAATCGCCCTAGACGTTCAGTGCTCTACATGCCTGGGGCAAATACTCGAGCACTTGAAAAAGCAAAGTCTCTTGAAGCGGACTCGCTGATTTTGGATCTAGAAGATGCGGTTGCTCCAGATGCAAAGATCAGTGCTCGGTCTAATATCAATGCCGCCTTGGAATCTGGCTTTGGTCATCGAGAAGCAGTTGTCAGAATCAATGGTCTCGATACGCAATGGGGCCTGGATGATTTAAAAGCGTTTGCTCATAGCAAAGCGAATGCCATCTTATTGCCCAAAGTAGAATCTGCCGCCCAAATTCAAAAGGTGGCTGAACTGCTAAAGGAATTGAATCCATCACATCAATTGACTATTTGGGCAATGATTGAAACACCGATGGCCATCTTTAAACTTACTGAAATTTGTAACGCGCATCCACTACTCGAGACATTAGTCTTGGGTACATCTGATCTAGTGAAGGACTTGCATGCACGTCATACCCCAGGCAGAGTAGAAACACTCACCGCACTTTCACTCTCCGTTTTAGCTGCACGGGCTCATCACCTTTGTGTACTCGATGGTGTTCATCTCTCTCTAGATGATCCAGAGGGTCTTAAAGCTGCCTGTGTTCAAGGGCGGGATATGGGCTTTGATGGCAAAACCTTAATTCACCCCAGTCAAATAGCACTTGCCAATAAGACGTTTGGTCCATCTTCCGAGGAAATTGAAGAGGCCAAGCAAAGAATTGCCGCTTACGAGGCTGCCAGTAGGACTGGCGCTGGTATTGCCGTTTTAAATGGAAAATTGATCGAGGAGCTGCATATACAGGATTCAAAGCGAATTCTGGCCCTAGCGGAAGCGATCAACTCCTTTAATCCTTAAAACTCTTAAAATAAGCACATGATGAAAACTCCTGAACTTCTTGCCCCTGCCGGCAGCCTGAATATGCTCCAGACCGCCTTTCATTATGGCGCCGATGCGATCTATGCCGGACAACCTCGCTACTCTCTTCGAGTTCGCAACAATGACTTCGGCAAGATGGAAGTTTTGAAAGAAGGTATTGATACTGCCCATAAACTAGGTAAGAAATTCTATTTAGTATCAAATGTCTTACCGCATGGCGGTAAGACTCGCACCTATATCAATGATATGTCTCCAGTTGTAGACCTAAAACCAGACGCCCTCATTATGTCTGACCCTGGACTCATCATGATGGCAAGAGAAGCTTGGCCTGATATGCCGATCCATTTATCGGTTCAAGCCAATACTGTGAATGGAGCATCAGCGAAATTCTGGAGATCTGTTGGCATTAGCAGAGTCATTCTTTCGCGTGAACTTTCTTTTGATGAGATCGAAGAAGTCAGGCAAGACTGTCCGGAAATGGAATTAGAGGTATTTGTTCATGGTGCCTTATGCATGGCCTACTCTGGACGCTGCCTATTATCTGGGTATATGTCTCACCGAGATCCTAATCAAGGCGCATGCACCAACGCCTGCCGTTGGGACTATAAAGTTCTTCCAGCGGAAGAGGCTGCCAGTGGTGACGTCTTCTTGTTAGAAGAAAGTGGTAAACCCGGCGAACTCATGCCTATCGAAGAAGATGAGCATGGCACTTACATCATGAACTCAAAAGATCTTCGTGCTATTGAACATATTGAGCGCCTCACCAAAATGGGAGTGGACTCTTTCAAAATTGAAGGTCGTACCAAATCCCCTTACTACGTTGCACGTACCAGCCAGTCTTACCGTGCCGCTATTGATGATGCTGTTGCTGGACGTCCTTTAAATCCAGCGCTTCTGGGTAGCTTAGAAGGCCTAGCCAATCGTGGTTATACCGATGGTTTTTATGAGCGTCATCATGATAAGGAATACCAACTCTATATGAGAGGGCACTCTTTATCCGGCCGTAGCATGTACGTTGGTGAGGTCATCGAAATCGATCAATCTACTGGACGTGTAAAAATTGATGTCAAGAATCGCTTTGCAGTGGGTGATAAGTTAGAGATCATCGAGCCAACTGGCAATCATGACATTACCCTTGAGGCAATGTGGAACACGAAAAATGAATCAATCGATGTTGCCCCTGGCTCAGGTCACTTTGTTTGGATTGATCTTAAACCTAAAGGCGATAAAGTCTTTATTGCGCGCTATATCTAAATCGGATTAGTCACCGAATCTAGGTATTTGAAACATTACAATGATCATTCCACTTTTAAGGAGATGATCAAACCATGTTGCCTTGCATAGAACTCGAGACTTCACCTAATCCCACTTGTTCAGTCATTTGGCTGCATGGGCTAGGCGCCGATGGTAATGATTTCGTCCCTATTATTCCTGAGCTGCATTTGCCTGAAAATCCTGCGATTCGCTTCATTTTCCCAAGCGCTCCAAGCATGCCAGTGACTGTCAATGGTGGCTATGTCATGCCTGCATGGTATGACATCATTGGCAGAAATTTGATGGATCAAGAGGATGCTGATGGGATCAAACGCTCTGCCGCCTCAATCATTGAGCTCATTGAACGTGAAGTCGAGCGTGGTATTGATTATCAACATATTGCGCTAGCTGGTTTTTCACAAGGCTGCGCAATGGCACTCTATATTGGCCTGCGTTTAGCCCATCCATTAGCAGGCATCGTTGCTCTGTCTGGCTATTTGCCCTTAGCGCTATCCCTAAATATAGAGAAGCATTCTGCCAATCAAAATACACCCATTTTTATGGCTCATGGAACTTACGATCCAGTAGTTTCTCTGGACAGAGCACAAGCTTCGCATGCCTTGCTAGAAAAATTGGGTTATCACGTTGATTGGAATGAATATCCCATGGAGCACTCTGTCAATCATGAGGAGCTCAACGATATTTCACGCTTCCTGCAAGAAGTTCTTCCAAAAAGCTAATTACCAATCCCGATTTATTCTTGCGATGTGCGTTCAATATCTCACCACAGTCAATGCAGATTGGGTTAAATCCCATTTTGATCTTGCTCTTCCCGTCTCAAGCTCTCATGATGTGTTTCCCACCTATCCCGGACCGATTGTCCTTAAGAGCCACAATACTGAACGCACGGCCATTGGGCTGGCACGCTTTGGACTCATTCCCTCATGGGCAAAAGATGATGATTTTGGTAG
>CANIMS010000115.1 GCA_947468785.1 Betaproteobacteria bacterium | reverse complement strand
AAGGAAAAGCCTTTATCTGCAGTGCCCGTTCCAATACTCATTGTTTTGCCATGAGGGAAGATCCAGCCATAAAAATCTGGAGATAAAGCGCCTTGATAGAACACATCGCAGCGGCTGCCGTCAAAGTCTGCGGGAGGATTTTCAGGAACTTTGATGATCTCGTGATAGGCAAAGACATATTCCACATCTTTAGCGCCTGGAATAGCCTGACGTCCAACACCAGATTTAGCACCATCCGCTCCAATCACTGCCCTAGCGCGAACGGACATGATTTCATCAGGCGCGCCATGCTTGCCACGCACAACATAGTGAATAACTGAGACGCCATCTTGATCTCTAGTAATTTTCTCAAAGATACCCGTTCTTCTCTCGGCGCCATCATTGGCTGCACGGACACGTAAAAATTCATCAAACTTATCGCGATCAACCATCCCTACAAAGCCGCCCTCAATATGCATATCTACCGCCTTATCTGACGGCGCAATCATTCTGGCGCAATTGGCCTTGGCTACCAGGAGCTCATCAGGAATTTCAAAATCCTTAATCAAGCGTGGAGGTATCGCTCCACCGCAAGGCTTAATTCGCCCCATGCGATCCAATAGGAGGACTTTTCGACCTTTCTTTGCAAGATCACTTGCGGCTGTAGCTCCAGTAGGTCCACCACCAACTACTACGACATCAAAAGTTTCTAAGGTACTCATTCTGATCTCCATATATTGATTGCATTGCACAAGCTGCTCATTACTTACACACCTACCAAATGCTTTGATAATTCGTTTGCTGGCTTTTGTACACGCGTCTGAAACGACAAGTACGCAGCCATAACAAATAAAACACCCTCTAAGAAAAAGACAAAAGCATATGCAGAAGCTGGATCACCCAAAACAATTCTTGCGATATCACTTAATCCTGTCCCAATAATTCCACCTAAACCAAAGGCCATCGCTTGCGATGCTCCCCAAATCCCCATTCGTACACCTTCACGCCGTGCACTACCGACGCTGGCAAATTGCATCATCGATCCAATAGCGGCAATCGAAAATGCGCCATTAAAGATGCCTAATAAAAAGACGGTTATCTTAAAGAAAAGAACATTGGCAATTGGCCCCGATAAAACAAGGCCTAGCATCGCCAAGGCTGAAGCAAGGCATCCACCAATAGTCCAATTACTTAGTGTTGTGAGTGACTGCGATTTAGCCTTGCTAGTAATAAACGCCAAAGCTAGCATTCCAACCAGCACACCGCCGTTTTGTAAGCCAGATAAGGTGGTTGTCTCTGCAGGTGAAAATCCAAATGCAACCGCTGCAAAAGGCTCCAAGATCAAATCTTGGGAGCTATAGGCGAGCATGGAAACAAAGACAAACCAGGTAAATGAACGTACCCTACTTTCTTTCCAGACCTCAGTAAAGGCTTCCCGAAAGCTGGCTTTTGCAGAAGCAGTCCCTAACTCAGCTTCATCTGCATTCCTGATGGCATTCTGAGCTTTAGATACTGGAGACTCCATTCCCCAGATCGCCAAGAATGTGACTACCACTGCTATCAGAGATACTGTGGATGAAATGATCAAGAGGCGCTCGAATGTAAAGGGCGTCAGAAACTTTCCGCTAACGCTAGCAGTGAAAGCAAAACCAAAAATCATCATCAACCATACGCAGGTAGCCGCTGCAGCTTTCTTTTTAGGCTCTACTCTTTTTGCTAGAAGAACCAACAATGCTGTGCCACTGGAACTAACGCCAATACCAATCATTAAAAAGGCAACTGTTGCAAGCGCAATACCCAAGCCAATTGAAGTATCCAAAAGAACTGTTGAAGCGGCTGCTAATACACCTCCGCTAGCCAATACTAATATTCCACCCCGTATCCATGGGCTTGCTCTGCGAGTTTGATCGGAACCAAAACCCATTCGTGGGCGGATTAACTGAATAAAATAATGAAGAGCCACTAATGCGCCAGGCAAGATTGCAGGCAAAGCCAACTCCACTACCATCACGCGATTTAATAGCGAGGTAGTTAACACCACAATCGATCCCAAAGAAGCCTGGACTAAGCCTAGCCGTGCGATTTGGGGCCAAGTAAGGTAGGTGGTTTCAGAATTGCTCATAAATTTAATCAATTAACTGGTAGCAAATCGACCTGCTACTGCAAATGCACTCACCATCATTCCTGCAACAAATAATGGGACACCAAAACCACTTAAGAACAATGCACGCTTGACTGGATCTTGTAAAAAATAATGCATCATCTTGATTTGACCAGCGATGAGCAGCAAGATAACGAATGCCTGCCAATAGGCGCCCCATATTAGTAATAATCCAAGAACGCCAAACTGAGGCGCCAACATCATCAAGCAGGCATTTTCAGCAGCGCCTGCGACACCCAGTTGAACCGGTAGAGAGAGGACGCCCATTTGACGGTCACCTTCGATTGCCTTGAAATCATTTAGAGTCATGATGCCGTGGGCGCCAATGCTATATAGAATCGCCAAAAGGATTGATGGAGTAGAAGGAAGTAAGTCTCCCATCATGACTGCTGAACCTGTAAACCAAGCTAATCCCTCATAAGAGATTCCGCAAGCGGCATTACCGTACCAACCATTTTGCTTAAAGCGTAACGGGGGCATGCTGTAAAGCCAAGCTAGCAATAGCCCCAGCAAAGTAGCGGCAAATGCCCAAGGACTAATTAACCAACCTAATAATAGTGAGAGGCCAGTCCAAATAAAGGCAACATATAGCCCCCAAGTTCCAGGCATGCGACCTGAGGGAATCGGACGTTGTGGTTCGTTAATTGCATCCACTTCGCGATCAAACCAATCGTTTACTGCTTGACTAGCGGCGCACACCATAGGGCCAGCAAGAATGACGCCAGCAATCAATAGATGCCAGCGCCCCTCAAAGGAAACACCTGTTGCAATTACTCCGCAGGCAAAAGCCCACATTGGAGGAAACCAAGTAATTGGCTTGAGTAATTCCAATATCGCGGAGGGTGCGGGAAAGCGGCGCACTGTCAGTGTATTTATGATCGCATTCCCCATTTCCAAAGACGCTCACTCGAAAAAGGTACAACCATTAATACATGCTCTAGGACTGCTAAGGACAAAATAGTCCCAGTCAATGACATAGAGGCAATCTGAAAACCACTTGCGCTTGGATGGACTGCAGCTTGCCACAAAGGAATTGCGCAGAGCACGCCAGCAATTACTGATAATGGGAGCAAAGGATTCATCGGCTTGCAAGTGAAATAGGTAAAGATGTACTTCAGATGATTTGGCAAGAAACGCTCATTCAGATTTAAAACGCCCAAAAATACATTGAGCTTAGCGCTCTGACGCATCAACCATAGGATGATAAAAGTCCAGAAGCCTGTTTGATTTGTGCCACCCCAAGTCATCACAGTTACAGCCAGAGCCAACACTATCAAAGCAATCTCATGATGCTGAATCGTCTGGAATGCGAAGTACATTTTTTGTAAGCCCCGACAATCTTCCGGGCATGGTTCCCGACGAGGACCTGTCACATAACCAAATAAGAAGCCAATTTCTTGCCAACCCCATACTAAAATTGCGCAAGTGAAACCACAATAAGCACCAGCTACTGTACTTAAATTAGCGCTGGTTTTTAATCCTACTAAAGCCAACGCCAAAACCATTCCGCTTACCCAAAAAGTATTTCTATAGGTAGAGGGATGACGCTGATTTAAAAGCAGAATAATCCCGGTACCAAACCACCAGATAAATATTGCGTAGAGGATAGGCCAAACAATGTTCATAAAATTACCAGTTAGGAACCATCCGAACATTGGCTGGTAAGGCGTTATCTTGAACTGGAATGAAATAAAGCTTCAGGAACACTAAGCCAGCACGCGCACCGAGGATGGCAGACTTCACTTTATTGATGAGGCCGCCCTCTTTTTTGTAAGCTTCCATCTTCTCAAAAAGTGCTCTCATCTCTTCAAGATACTGATAGAAACGGGGATCGTCTAAATTCACAGAAATTGGGAATACCTGTTTAATAATTTCGTTGGTAATAAAAAGCACCTTCTTGTCATAATCCGTTGGTGAAATTCTCATGGCCTTATAGAGCTCAACACGAGTATGGTCACGCACATACATCGTGGCATATACCGCGAGAATGAAGAAACGAATCCATAACTTATTGACACCTTGGAGTAACTTCGGATTAGCGCGCATGATCAGCGCAAAAGACTCACCATGGCGGAACTCGTCGTTACACCAGCGCTCAAACCATAAAAAGATCGGATGAAAACGTACCTCAGGACGACTTTCAATCTCTCTAAAGATGGTGATGTAGCGTGCATAACCAATCTTTTCCGAAAGATAGGTAGCATAGAAAATAAACTTAGGCTTAAAGTAAGTGTATTTCTTGGCTTTCGCTAAAAAGCCTAAATCAATACCAATATTGAAATCTTTGAGCCACTGGTTAATAAAGCCAGCATGACGACTTTCATCTCTTGCCATGTAACCGAATAGCATGCGCATATCTGGGTTGTTTACCTTACGCTTAATCTCTGCATACAAAATACAACCCGAGAACTCAGAAGTAATCGAGCTAATTAAAAACTCAACAAACTCGTCATATAAAGCAGGAGAAAGATTGGAATAATTCTTGTCCATATCTGCGGGACGCTGAAAGTGATCATGATTATTGTCACCCTCATACTCAGCCATCAAAGCATCCCACTCTGGGCGCAGAGCATCAATATTGATACGATCCATTTCTTTAAAGTTGGTCGTATAGAAGCGTGGGCTTAGTACCGCATCTGTTAAAGCCATCTTGGTGGATTCATTAATATCACCCTTTGCAGGGATTTGACTTTGCAACATGCTTTCTGCGCTATCTAAATTCATTTCCAGCTCCAAAAATTATGATTTACTCACTGCTACTACATGGGATGCATTAAATAACTTAAAAAATGTTCCTGCATTGGTGGGGCCAAAAGACTCCAGATCAACCAAACGACCAGTCGCGGTGTCCGCTAAAGTTAAGCGGCCATCTGCTCGATAAATTAACTCGAAGGGTGGCCCGCTATCCAATCCTCTGCGTTTTCTCTCTTGTGCAAGACCACGCAATGTACCTCTAACAAAGCCTGCCTCGCCTTGCACTAGATCAATTTGTTTACCAGTTTTGTAATCAATGACTGCAATGGAACCATCAGGACGATCCTCAAAACGCAGCTGCAGAACTTTTGCCGGTGATGCATCAGGCTCGCGCACTTTACTAAGGTCCCTACTATTGATAAAGACCAGTAATAAAATAATGCTCATCAAAGCGGCGATTAATACCTTCGCAACTGGCGACAAAAAATCGTTTTTATCTGAAATACTCACGCCGTCTGCACTCCCACTTGATCAACTTGAATATCTTGCATCTCCATGCTACTTAAGCCAGTAGAGGCCATCCAGGCTTCTGTAAGCAATACCGCTACCTGCTTTGCCTCAGGAATACAGCGCATCATTGGCTCTGGTTTAGCTAAGCGCCAAGGCCGTACATGTGGCCACAGATGAAAGAATGCAATCTTGTCTCCAGTAGCAATTTGCATCGGAATATCGCCAGTTCCATCTTTATATAACTTTAAATCGGCACTTCTCAATGTTTTCAAGGGTAGATTAAAGGTGACCGTCAGAACAATACCTACTCTCATCACAATGCGGCGATTCGTTAAGGTATACACGGTAGTAGTAGCTGACCAGTAAGCCAAAAGGCCTACAAGCAATAGACCAACTAGTGCTAAGAAAACAGCTAGGGCAACACTACTCCAGCCTTCAGCTAAGCCACCTTCACTACTGGATACTGAAGCAATTTGCAAAACCACTATCACAGCAAAATAAACAGTGAGCCATTGCAAACGAAATACATGCTTGGCCATCGCGGTCCAACTAGGAGCGCCTTGCCAAAGAATCTTTTCGCCAGCAGGTAATGGTTCGGGCAACCCTAAGGCTGCCTCGAACTCATGCTCTGCTGATTCATATGGTTTTTGATTCACAGAATACTTTCAGTTTT
>CANIMS010000114.1 GCA_947468785.1 Betaproteobacteria bacterium | reverse complement strand
CATGATCGTGCCTCAAATCCTTTAAAATCAATGATTTGATTATATCCATACATGAAAGCATCACAATCATTTCTCGCCACACTTAAAGAAGCCCCTTCAGATGCTGAGGTGGTTTCGCACAAGCTCATGGTACGTGCAGGATTAATTCGCAAGCTCAGTGCTGGCATTTATAACTATTTGCCCTTGGGTTTAAAAGTCATACGCAAGGTAGAAAACATCATTCGTGAAGAAATGAATCGGGCTGGTGCTATTGAGTTGCTAATGCCGATGATTCAACCTGCTGAACTTTGGCAAGAGACGGGTCGCTGGGAAAAAATGGGACCAGAGTTGTTGCGTATTAAAGATCGTCATGATCGTGATTTTTTAATTCAGCCAACTTCAGAAGAAGTCATCACTGATCTAGCTCGTAATGAAATCAAGAGCTACAAACAACTACCAGTGAATTTTTATCAAATTCAAACGAAATTCCGTGACGAGCGTCGTCCTCGTTTTGGCATCATGCGTGGACGTGAGTTCAGTATGAAAGATGCTTACTCTTTTGATCGTGATATCGAAGGCTTGAAAAAATCATATCAATTGATGTTCGATGCTTACACTAAAATT
Source organism: Betaproteobacteria bacterium (assembly GCA_947468785.1). Classification (GTDB taxonomy): domain Bacteria; phylum Pseudomonadota; class Gammaproteobacteria; order Burkholderiales; family Burkholderiaceae; genus Polynucleobacter. The sequence goes on along the minus strand of CANIMS010000114.1, from coordinate 5,428 downwards.
TTCAAACGCATGGGTCTTCAGTTCCGTGCAGTGACGGCAGATAACGGTGCCATCGGCGGCTCTGGCAGTCAAGAGTTTCATGTGATTGCGGATACTGGCGAAGACGCAATTGTGTATTGTCCAAGCTCAGATTACGCAGCCAATCTTGAAGCAGCTGAATCATTGGCTTTAATTGCTGCAAGAGCTGCAGCAACTGCTGCAATGGCTAAAGTAGCAACGCCTGATAAAACCAATTGCGCTGATGTTGCGAAGTTCTTGAACGTAGCAATTGAAAAGACAGTGAAGTCTTTATTGTTTGCTACTGATCAAGAAAAAGGTCCAGCCAAACTCTTTATGCTGTTGGTGCGCGGTGATCATGATCTGAACGAAGTCAAAGCTAGTAAGATTCCCGGTATGACTGAGTCTCGCTTTGCTACCGAAGCAGAAATCTTGCAAGCTTGTAAGGCGCCCGCGGGTTACTTAGGCCCTGTGGGTGTTAGTGCTGATGTCACTGTGATAGCTGATCGTACTGTTGCCAACATGTGTGATTTTATTTGTGGAGCAAACGATGCAGGGCACCATCTCACTGGAGTGAACTGGGGCCGCGATCTTCCAGAGCCTTTAGTAATGGATATTCGTAATGCAGTAGTTGGCGACCCTTCACCAGACGGTAAAGGGGTGGTAGACATTTGTCGCGGCATTGAAGTGGGTCATGTATTCCAATTGGGGACAAGCTACTCTGAGGCTATGGGATGTACTTATTTAGATCAACAGGGTAAAGCCCAAGCAATGGTGATGGGTTGTTACGGTATTGGTGTGACACGCTTGCTTGGTGCGGCTATTGAGCAAGGCCATGATGAGCGCGGTATTATTTGGCCGATTTCGATGGCGCCATTTGAAGTGGTGATTTGCCCGATGGGTTACGACAAGTCTGAGGCAGTGAAGACCGCTTGTAACCAATTACATGATGACTTGCTTGCTGCTGGTATCGATGTGATTTTAGATGATCGCAACGAGCGCCCAGGTGCGATGTTTGCTGACTGGGAGCTGATTGGTGCACCTTTCCGTGTAGTGATTGGTGATCGCGGTTTGGCCAATGCAGAAGTGGAATTTAAGGGTCGTACTGATGCTGAATCCCAAAATATCCCGCTAGCGGAGATCAAAGCAAAAGTGATCGCAGCCGTTCAAGCAGCGAAGAACTCTATTCAATAAGTTTATTTTTTAAAGAGTCCGCCAATCCCTTTGGCGGCTCCTTTCGCAGCCATAGTCGCCATCGTGCGGGCCATTTTGCCACCCTTAAATTGTTTCATCATTGTTTGCATTTGCTCAAACTGAGCAAGCAGGCGATTGACTTCTTGTACTTCAACGCCAGCACCAGCAGCAATACGACGTTTACGACTGGCCTTCAGTAATTCTGGTTTGCTACGTTCGCGCGGAGTCATGCTGTCAATAATTCCTCTCATGCGCGTAGTTTGTTTGTCGGCATTATTGAGGTTCGTTTTTGAAGCTGCTTGAGCCATTTGACTTGGAAGCTTGTCCATTAAGCTAGCCATACCACCCATCTTTTGCATTTGTAAAAGTTGATCGCGGAAGTCTCCTAGATCAAATCCACCTTTAGAAATTTTTGTTGCTAACTTCTCAGCCTGAGCAACATCCACATGCTGCTGCGCTTGTTCGACCAAGGCCAGAATGTCACCCATACCCAGAATGCGATTAGCCATTCGTTCAGCATCAAAAGCTTCAAGGCCATCCATCTTTTCAGCCACACCAATGAATTTGAGCGGCACGCCGGTAACCTGGCGAACAGAGAGTGCTGCACCGCCACGAGAGTCACCATCAAGCTTTGTGAGGATGACACCAGTTAACGGTAGTGCTTCATGGAATGCTTTTGCAGTATTAACTGCATCTTGACCCAGCATGGCATCAACTACAAATAATGTTTCGATGGGCTTAAGGCTGGCATGCAAAGTTTTAATTTCTTGCATGAGTGCTTCATCAATACCAAGACGACCAGCTGTATCAACCAATACAACATCAAAGTAGTGACGTCGCGCCCAATCCAATGCAGCTAGAGCGATATCGTTTGGTTTTTGATTGATATTGCTCGGAAAAAATTCAGCACCAACTTGTTTGGTGACTGTTTCTAATTGCTCAATAGCAGCAGGGCGATAGACGTCACAAGAAACGGTTAGAACCTTTTTCTTTTTCTTCTCTTGTAACCACTTCGCTAATTTACCTACAGAGGTGGTCTTACCCGCACCTTGTAGTCCTGCCATCAAGATGACTGCAGGAGGTTGGGTAGCCAGATTGAGATCACCACTTTGATTGGTGTCTCCGCGCATGACTTGGGTCAGCTCGCGTTGTACTACCCCAACTAATGCCTGACCAGGGCTGAGGCTACCAACCACTTCCTCGCCAAGGGCTTTAAATTTGATTTGCTCCAGCAAAGACTTCACTACTGGTAGGGCGACGTCGGCCTCCAGCAAGGCTAGACGGATTTCCCGCAACATCTCGGCGGTATTGCTTTCTGTGAGGCGAGCTTGCCCCCGCATGGTTTTTACCACGCGTGATAAACGATCGGTGAGGTTCTCTAGCATTTATCGATTAGACTTTCTATATGGATATTTTAGGTTACTCAAGTTTCAGCTGGCTTCCCCCAGCACTTTATTTGCTTTTACTGCTCTTTTTGAGTCAGAGAGCTAGTGCTGGCAAGGAATCCGCCTTATCTGCCGGAGTGATGCAAGCATGCATTTTTGTGATTTTGATACTCCACGGCATTGAATTACATGATTCCGTCTTTACAGCTAAAGGTTTTGTCTTTGGATTTGCGCAGGACTTGTCCTTGATTGCCTGGGTGGGCTTGGCATTTTATTGGTTCCAGTCCTGGTTTTTGCCAATTGCTAGCTTGCTTTGGATGTCAATCTTATTCGCTTTATTTTGTTCTTTACTCCCCATCTTTTTCCCAGGGGTATTAATTTCTCCTGAGGCTGTTTCAGATCCCTGGTTTAAGGCGCACTTTATTGTGGCAACTATTTCAGTGGGTTTATTAAGCCTTGCAGCGATGCAGGCCATGTTGATGAGTGTTTATGATCGCGCCTTACATCGTCAACTAGCAATCGTTCCCAATAGTCGTCTTGCACATTGGCTAGAGGATTTGCCGCCATTGATGATGATGGAAAGCCTATTATTTAATTTACTGTATGTTGGTTTTGCGCTCTTAACGATGACCATCTTCTCAGGTCTATTCTTCTCACAAATTTTATTTGGTAAACCTTTTGTGTTTGACCATAAAACTATTTTTGCACTTGTCTCCTGGTTCTTGTTTGCCGGTTTGCTGATCGCCCGTTGGTGGGTTGGTTTACGTGGTTGGGCAGCCATTCGTTGGGTATTGAGTGCTTATGTAGTTCTACTACTTGCATATGTTGGTAGTCGGTTTGTATTGGAAGTAGTTCTTCAAAGAGCGTGAACGGTGCTTAAGTGGCTTCTCCTCATTGTGGGCGCAGCCCTGCTGTATTTCTGGATTAAGGGAAAAAAACAAGCCAAGGAAGCTATTAATAATCCTTCCAGAACCAAGCCTGGTAAGGCTAAGATCGTAGCTGACCCCGAAGCAATGGTGCCCTGTCAGTATTGCAAAGTGTATTTACCAAAGTCGGATGCTCTCGAATTTGAAGACCGCGCGTATTGTTGTCGTGAGCATTTAAATGCATTAGATGAGCAAGGTTGGTTAGGAAGTGCAGCGTGGCGCATCTCTCCTAATCAGGACACTCGACCAGAAAATAGCGCACCCGATTTACTAGTTGTTCATCACATTAGTCTTCCGCCTGGAGAATTTAATGATCGTGCCTCGAGTCACCACATCATTGATTTTTTTCAAAATAACTTAGATCCATCACTGCATCCTTACTTTCAAGAAATTGCAGATCAAAAAGTATCTAGCCATTTTTTAGTTACACGTACGGGACAATTGATTCAATTTGTTTCAACTCAACACAAAGCTTGGCATGCAGGCGCTTCTTCATTCTTCGGTAGGGAAAAGTGCAATGACTTTTCTATTGGGGTTGAGTTAGAGGGTGATGGTGAAACCCCTTTCGAAGATGTGCAGTACCAAGTTTTGGCAAGGCTGGTATCGGAGTTGACTAAGTCTTACCCACAATTGCAGTTTGCAGGTCACAGTGACATCGCACCAGAACGAAAAACTGATCCAGGAAAATCGTTTGATTGGAAAAAGTTCCAAAAAGCGACAGGTCTTCCTACAGAGAAATTACCTTTTGGCTTGCATTCCCGCTAAGGCTAATTTTTTGATGTGAGCATACGCTCACTTTTCTAGCCTTTGTCTAAATGGGGCTAAGAAAGATGCACCAAATTGAGCGCTAAATAGGAGCAAACCTTAGTAAAAATACTTATAAATATTTGCGAGAAAAGGCTTACCAAAGCTTCAATATTTCCCTATACTTAGTGTCCAATGTACTTCAAAACACTAGATGTAGTGTTTTGAATCTCGCAATACCCCATTGTTTTTTAACGATATTTTGTCCATATAACTATATAAATGCAGGAGCAACATGACATACGCTAATCCACAAACAGCAGGCCAACCTACTGGTGCTAATAATCCAGGGATGAGTCCTGCAGGGGCTATTAATCAAGCTCCTTCTGCCGGTTTTGTTGCTGGTGGTGTTGGTGGTACTCAGGCAACCCAATTGTCTGATTACAAAATTATTCGCCGAAATGGCTCAGTAGTGGCTTTTGAGCCGTCCAAAATTGCGATTGCTGTAACGAAAGCTTTTTTGGCAGTCAATGGCGGTCAAGGTGCTGCTTCAGCACGTGTGCGTGAGCAAGTTGAGCAATTAACCAATTCCGTTATTCGTGCTTTGTTGCGTAGCCGTCCTAATGGCGGCACTTTCCATATCGAAGATATTCAGGACCAAGTTGAGTTGGCCTTGATGCGCAGTGGTGAGCACAACGTTGCTCGTGCCTATGTGTTGTACCGTGAGAAGCGTAACCAAGAGCGTGCCGCTCAACAGGAAGTTTCTCAGCAGACACAAACCGCTAATCAAGTCGGTGAGGCTGGCATCAAAGTAACCGATAACGGTGTTGAGCAGTGGTTGGATATGGGCGCATTGCGTACTGTGATCGAGGCAGCTTGCGAAGGTTTGGGCAACAATATCGATGCCACACCAATCATTACTGAAACGATTAAGAATTTGTACGATGGCGTACCAATGGCGCAGGTGTATGACTCTGCTATCTTGGCTTCACGTACCTTGATCGAAAAAGATCCTGCATATAGTCAGGTCACTGCTCGCATCTTGATGCACGTGATACGTAAAGAAATTTTTGGTAAAGAAGTATTGCAAGGCGATACACAAGCTGAATACAGTACTTACTTTGCAAAGTACATCAACGAAGGCATCTCTGCAGAATTATTAGATCCACGTATGCGTGAGTT
>CANIMS010000113.1 GCA_947468785.1 Betaproteobacteria bacterium | reverse complement strand
GTTACGGTTCGTGAACCAGGTTTAGTGCCACGTGTATTTCAGCAGGCGTTTCACATCATGCGCTCTGGACGTCCTGGTCCAGTTTTGATCGATTTACCAATTGATGTCCAGATGGCTGAGATTGAATTTGATATCGATACTTACGAGCCATTAGCGGTTTACAAACCTACTGCAAGCCGTAAGCAAATCGAAAAAGCGATAGAAATGCTAATGACTGCTGAAAAGCCATTGATTGTGGCTGGCGGCGGCGTGATTAATGCAGATGCTTCAAAGTTATTAGTGGAGTTTGCCGAGATAATGGGCATTCCAGTTATCCCAACCTTAATGGGCTGGGGATCAATTCCAGATGATCACCCCTTAATGGCAGGTATGGTCGGCTTACAAACCGCACATCGCTATGGTAACGCCACCATGTTAGCGAGCGATTTTGTATTAGGCATAGGCAATCGTTGGGCTAATCGTCATACTGGCTCAGTTGAGGTTTACACCAAAGGCCGTAAGTTTATTCACGTTGATGTTGAGCCTACACAAATTGGTAGAGTATTCACTCCTGATTATGGAATTGTTTCTGATGCCAAAGCAGCTCTGGAGTTATTTGTTCAAGTTGCAAAAGAGTGGAAAGCAAAAGGCAAGTTGAATAATTACGCTGATTGGGTAAGTCGTTGCCAAGAGCGTAAGAAACTCATGTTGCGTAAGACCGACTATGACAATGTTCCAGTGAAGCCGCAACGCGTTTATCAGGAAATGAACACTGCATTTGGTCGCGATACCATCTACGTCTCAACCATTGGTTTATCACAAATTGCTGGTGCGCAGTTCTTACATGTTTATGGCGATCGTCAATGGATTAACTGTGGGCAAGCTGGTCCATTAGGTTGGACTATTCCGGCTGCTCTAGGAGTATTGGCTGCAGATCCAACTCGTACCGTTGTGGGTTTATCAGGCGATTACGACTTCCAGTTCTTAATTGAAGAGTTAGCTGTAGGCGCGCAATTTAAATTGCCATTAGTGATGGTTTTGGTGAACAACAGTTATCTTGGCTTAATTCGTCAGGCACAACGTGGTTTTGAGATGGACTACTGCGTACAGTTAGCCTTTGACAATATTAACGTGGACGATACAACCCTCAAGGGCTATGGCGTTGATCATGGCAAAGTAGTTGAAGGTTTAGGTTGCAAATTACTGCGTGTGAGCGATCCTGCCAAGATTAATGCTGCTTTGGTTGAAGCACAAAAGATGGCTAAACAGTTCATGGTGCCAGTAGTGGTAGAGGTGATCATGGAGAAGGTAACCAATATTGCGATGGGTATGGAGATTGACAATATCAATGAGTTTGAAGAAATTGATTGCCGTCATCCAGCAGGTCGTGAAGGTCTACAAATGGCAGGTCTCTTAGACTAATTTAGTATCCCGTTTGTACTAACAGAGCCCAGATTAAAACCTGGGCTCTTATTCTTTGTAAGCCATTTCTTACCAAGAAATCAGGTGGAAATGTCAGGATACTCCCAGTAATATTTTTGGTTTGAAGGTCTTCTATGCAGAAATTTGCTGGATTTTCTAACTCTAATTTCGTTGAAAGAGTCTATTCGATCCTGAATTATGAAAACCCTTGTAATAGATCAAATAATCTAGGCCACATTACCGCTAGCGGCTTAGTTATTAAAGATGGCGCAGTTTTGCTTATCTTCCATCCCTATATCAAAAGTTGGTTGCAACCTGGGGGTCATATCGATAATGGCGAATCTCCAGTTGATGCTGCCATTCGGGAGATTTATGAAGAGACAGGATTCGTTTGTGTGCCCGCCCCAGAAGAAACTGCTCCTATTGATATTGATGTACATGAAATTCCATGCAATTCTAAGAAGGGTGAGGCAGCCCATTTACATATTGATTTACTTTATTGTCTGAAGGTTTTGAGACAAGAGAAATCTCAAGAAGATATTGCATACGCTTGGATCTCCTTTGACAAGATAGAGTGCCATAGAATTAAGCGAGCCTTAGCAAAAATGAATTACGCCCCCAGCACCTCTAGTAACTCAGTCTCTAGCTGAATTTGTAGTTTGGGATTTTTACTTAAGTTCATTGCATCTAATAACAGCACGTCTTCTACTCGCTCACCAAGCGTATTAATTCTGGCGGTATGAATCGATACCTGATGCTTGGCCAAGACTCTAGAGATGGTATAGAGCAAACCAGTTCTATCACTAGCTGACAATGCGAGTGTGTAGTAGCGTCCACGATCATCGGGAACCATATGAACTCGTGGCTGAATCGGGAAGGTGCGTGATTGCCTTGATAGACGACCCATGCTGGGATTCGGTAAAGGTTCAGTATTGGTCAGGGCTGCTGTTAGTTCAAACTCGACCAATTGAATAATGTCGCGATAACTTCCACCTTCATCGACTAAATGACTGCCTGAGACTTGGAAGGTATCTAAGGCGTAGCCATGACGAGTAGTGTGAATGCGTGCATCCCAGATAGAGAATCCATGTTTTTCAAAATAGGCACAGATGCGTGCAAAGAGGTCTTCCTGATCTTTTACATACACGGCAACTTGTAGACCCTCTCCGATGGGTGAGAGGCGGGCGCGGACGATGGGCTGTTCGCTGCTGACCTTATTAAAAAGATGGCGTGTCAGCCAAGCAATATCAGCTGAATCTTGTCTTAAAAAGAACGCTACATCAAGCTGCTTCCAGAAATCCTCATAAGCATCATCATGAATGCCATAGAGACGCAATTTAGTCCGAGATTCTTCTTGGTGTTGCGCTAACTCCGAAGAGGCATCGGGTTTAGCGCCGCCCAAGACTCTAAGAGTAGCGCGGTAAAGATCTTCTAAGAGCTTACCCTTCCAGGCATTCCACACTTTCGGGCTAGTGCCACGAACATCAGCAACCGTCAGAAGATAAAGGGCAGTTAAATGCCGCTCATCACCGACTTTCTTGGCAAAAGCTCTAACAACATCGGGATCCGTAATGTCTTGTTTTTGAGCAACCTGACTCATGTAGAGATGTTCAGCCACTAGCCATACCAGTAGCTCAGTATCTTTCTTATCTAGACCATGCTCCTTAGCGAACTTACGCATGTCCGCTTTACCCAATTGAGAATGATCGCCTCCACGCCCTTTAGCAATATCGTGAAAGAGGGCGGCAATCACTAGTAACCATGGTTTCTCAAAATGGGCAATTAAGCTGCTACAGAATGGAAATTCATGGGTATGCTCAATCACCATGAAACGGCGCACATTGCGCAATACCATCAATATATGTTGGTCGACTGTATACACATGAAATAAGTCATGCTGCATCTGCCCAACGATTCTTCTAAAGGCAGGTAGGTAACGCCCCAGCACGCTACTGCGATTCATTAGTTGAAATGCGCGGCTCACACCATCGGGCTGCTTGAGGATTTCAATAAAAAGATCGCGATTGAGGGGGTTCGCTCGCCACTTGCCATCCATTTTTTCTCGGGCGTTATAAAGGGCTCTAAAAATAGTAGGGGAAAGACCTTTTACATTCGATGCTTGGGTAAAAACTAAAAACGTTCGCAGAATTTGCTCGGGATGTTTTTGATAGAGCTGCGGATCCGTAATATCCAGTACACCTTGTCGCTCAATAAAGTATTCATTTCCTTCGCCTGGAATAGGGCGGGTAGTTTTAGATTCTTGGGGAAAGAGTAAGGCTTCTATATTTTGAAGTAGCACATCATTCAATTGAGTAACTGCCTTAGCTGCCCAGTAGTAGCGACGCATAATCGCTTCGCTAGCTTGCCGCGAATTATCTTCTTTAATACCCATTGAGGCGGCAAGCGCTGCTTGTAAGTCAAAGGCCAAAACATCTTGCCTACGACCGGCTAATAAATGCAGATTGGCTCGCAACGTTTCTAGAAAACGTTGATTGCGATTTAATTCTGTTAACTCACGCTCAGTAACCAAGCCTGCCTGGTTTAAATCCTTGAAGGTGTTACCAAGAAGTGCAGCCTTGCTGACCCATGAGATGGCATGTAAGTCACGCAAACCACCTGGGCTCTCTTTGCAATTAGGCTCAAGAGAATATGGGGTATCTTGATATTTGTAATGCCGCTGAATTTGTTCTGCCTGTTTGGCTTGGAAGAAGACTTTTGGATCCATCGCTGCTTCAAAAGCATTTACAAAGTCTTTAAATAATGTTTTCTTACCGCAAAGGAAGCGCGCCTCAAGTAAAGATGTGCGCACAGTAACGTCTTGTTCGGATTCAGAAATGCACTCCGCAACATTTCTGACTGAGGCGCCAATTTCTAGCCCAGCATCCCAGCAGCTTGCAATAAATTGCTCAACTTGCTTCGATAAGGACTTGGCCTGTTCTTCACCTGCTGGAAGCAGAATGAGAATATCGATATCAGAGTAGGGAAACAATGCGCCTCTACCGTAGCCACCAACTGCTACTAGGGTAGCTTCATTATTTAAGCCGCAACTATTCCACAAATGAACGAGGAGTTGATCGCTCAGTTTGGTAAGTTGCTTGGTTAACTTGCCTACAGACTGTGTTTTTTTGAATTCTGCATAAGCGGTTTCACGCGCTACTTTCAAGCCAGCTGCATCTTGAATAGCGCTAATGGCCTGCGGATTGCTCATGGGTTTAAATGCTTGCTACAGTGGGTCTAAAGCTTAGGCCTGCCACGCAATCGGGGGGAGGGTTACTTCCCTCAGACCAGGTGAGGACTTCAACACCAGTAGCGGTAACAAGTAGTGTGTGTTCCCACTGAGCTGACAAACTTCGATCTTTGGTTTTCACTGTCCATTGATCGGGCATAGTCCTGATTTCGCGACGACCAGCATTAATCATTGGCTCAATCGTAAATGTCATACCAGCGAGTAATTTTTCACCAGTACCAGGACGGCCATAATGCAAAATTTGCGGATCTTGATGGAATACTTTGCCGATACCATGACCACAGTATTCACGCACAATGGAGTAGCCAGCTTTTTCTGCATGCGTTTGAATGACGTGTCCAATATCACCTAAAGAAGCACCAGGTTTTACTTGAGCAATGCCAAGCCACATGCACTCAAAAGTTACTTGTGTGAGGCGTTTGGCAAGCACAGATACTTCGCCAACCATAAACATTCTGCTGGTATCACCGTAATAACCATCAGGAGTGATTACGGTGATATCTAAATTGACTACATCTCCACTTTTCAGAATCTTTTCACCGGGAATGCCATGACAAATGACATCATTTACCGAGGTGCAGATCGATGCAGGAAATGGTGGATAGCCTGGGGGCTGGTAATTGAGTGGGGCTGGAATAGTTTTTTGGACATCACGCATGTACTCATGACAAATGCGATCTAACTCGGCTGTGCTGATCCCAGCTTTTACAAAAGGGGTGACATGGTCCAAAACCTCGCTAGCAAGGCGACCAGCCTCGCGCATCCCAAGGATGTCTTTTTCTGCAGTAAATACACTATTCATGCCTTGATTATCAACGACTTGCTGCTTTTTAACATCCCCATAGTGCCTAAAATTTAGGCACTAGACCTCTTTCATCGTCCCTGGAACTGGTTTAGGAGTCTTTCCCTGTTCTTGCGTGTAGGTAAAACCTAGCTAGACCCTTGATATTTAAGATATAATTTTGGTCTCAGGTCTATTTTGGACTTGAAATCGCGAGTTGGGCCTTCCAGGGTGGCGCTTTTTAGCGCAGCTAGGACCCAACTTTAGAACTAACCCTTAGGAGAAGTTATGTCAGTAACGATGCGTCAAATGCTGGAAGCCGGTTGCCATTTTGGTCACCAAACGCGCTTCTGGTCCCCAAAGATGGCCCCATTTATTTTCGGTCATCGCAATAAGATCCACATCATCAACTTGGAAAAAACATTGCCAATGTTTCAGGACGCCCTGAAATTTGCAAAACAAGTTGCTGCTAATCGTGGCACCATTTTATTTGTTGGTACTAAGCGTCAATCACGCGAGATCATTGCTGAAGAAGCAACTCGTGCTGGTATGCCTTATATCGACAGCCGTTGGTTGGGCGGTACGCTCACCAATTTCAAAACTGTTAAAGGCTCACTCAAGC
>CANIMS010000112.1 GCA_947468785.1 Betaproteobacteria bacterium | reverse complement strand
TTGTTGAGCATCGAGCATCAAAATCACTACGTTGCAATCAGCAATCGCTTGCAGCGTTTTCACCACAGAGAATTTTTCGATCGCTTCAAATACTTTTCCGCGACGACGCAAGCCAGCAGTATCGACCAAGATGTAAGGTTTACCATTGCGCTCAAAAGGAACCTCAATAGCATCCCGTGTCGTGCCAGGCATATCGAATGCAATGACGCGCTCTTCACCAATGAGTTTGTTAATTAAGGTTGATTTACCGACATTCGGACGACCCACTACTGCAATCTTCATCGGACGATTTGGATCGCTTGCTGCCTCTTCCTCATCAGGCTCAGCAATTCCTAAAGAATCTAAGGCATCGTCTATTAATCCTCGTACACCATCGCCATGCGCTGAAGAAATGGGAAAAGGTTCACCTAAACCCAATTCATGAAAGTCTGCCGTCACAACACCTGACTGCATCCCTTCTGTTTTATTAACAGCCAGAATGATGGGGCGACCTGTTTTACGCAAGAAATCAGCAATCACACGATCTTGAGGTGCCATGCCTAAGCGACCATCCACCAAGAAAATAATGATGTCAGATTCTGCTACGGCTTGCTTTGTTTGCTTAGCCATTTCGGCGACGATCCCAGTCTTAGCGACTGGCTCAAAACCCCCGGTGTCGACACAAATAAATGCGCGTTCACCAATGCGGCCTTTACCGTAATGGCGATCTCTCGTTAGGCCCGAAAAGTCAGCCACCAACGCATCACGTGAGCGAGTGAGGCGATTAAAAAGCGTCGACTTTCCAACATTAGGACGTCCGACAATAGTGATGACTGGATTCATTTTGGACTATACGCCGCTAGTTTTCCACCTTGGGATTGAATCAAGATGAGGCCGCCTACTGCTATAGGAGCGACTGAGATTGGACTGCTATCGTGACGAAAGCGAGAAACATAATCGCCATTCGACTGTGAAAGTGTATGCACGTAACCCTCTACATCACCCATTAAGATCACTTTACCAATGGCAAGAGACTCTCCAACATCGCGGTAAGTAAGCTTAGTATTTTCCCAAACTGGTGTTCCATCTTTTGTAGCAAATGCAGAGATCTGGGATTTTTCATTTGCTGAAAATACTAATTCAGCACTTTGAGCAGTACCAGTGTAGCTAGAAAAATCTTTGTACCAAAGTAGATTTCCTGTTCTGACTTGAGCACAACCAATGCGGCCCTGGTAAGAGACAGCACAAACGATATCCCCTTCTATGCTTGGCTGAGCGGTGACATCATTGAGCCGTTCAATTTCTGAAAAGCCTTTCGGAAACGAAATAGGTGTTTCCCATACCAGCCCACCATTAGCGATCGCGATCATGCCAAAACGGCCAGCTGAAAAACCAGTCACAACCACTTCATTATTGAGAGTTAACATGCCGTAGCCAACCCGAAGAGATAAAGCTGATTGGGGTCGCTGGTAAATCCACCTGCGAGTACCAGTTTGAGCATCTAAACCCAGGAAACGGTTATCCAAAGTCCGCACAATCACAACGCCACCTGAAACTACTGGCTCACTCAATACTTCACTAGCAATATTGATATTCCACAAAGGCTTGCCCGTGTCATCAAATGCATAAACAGTTCCTTTGATGCCAACTACAACCGTTATACGTCCATCCGAACCAGGCCCAATCGCTAAACGTTCAGGCACAGAGGCTTCCCATATTTTTTTACCAGTAGCTAAATCGATTTTAGTTACAGCTCCACCATTCGATGCAGCGTAAATCGCATCTCCTGCAACAGCGGAATGAAAATTAAATCCTTCTGATGAACCAATATTGGTTGTCCAAACCGGCACCATCTCAAACTGATTGGTCACCGGGATCAATTCTGCTGGTTTTCGTACCCGCGAACTTCCAGAACAGCCTATCAAAGCAAGTGCAATTGAGCCTAGGAATAATGCGGCCACAAAACGTCTTGCTTGAAGGTTCATGACGGTGATCACTGAGCAACTCCTCCGAGCGCATCTATCTTCACCTTCAAGAGACGGCGTGCCTCTTCAGGCAGCTCTTTGGATTGATCTAATTTTTTCCAAGCTTCTTGATAGCTTGCCCTGGCTTCAGCACTCTTCTTTTGCACCAAGTACCAATCGCCACGACGCTCAAGCCATAGGGCTTCAAATCCCTGAATAGGCTTTTCTTTTAAGATCTGATCAGCCTCAGCAAAATTTTGGTCACCGCCTTGTTCAATTAATTGAGTAACCAAGCGTAATTTTGCCAATGCTAAGTAAGCATCGTTAGAGGAATTTTTGGCGCCCCAACGTAAATAATCAATCGCCTTAGCGCTATCACCAGCATCAGCAGCAATTCTGGCGGCTACTAAACTAGACATCGCAGCATAAGAAGTGCGAGCAAAGTCTTTTTGCAAGTCATTAGCAGCGCGCAAGGTCTGATCTTTGTCTCCCTTAACAATTGCAGACACCATCGTTTCATAAAGCTTTGCAGCCTCTGTGGCTTGACTATTACGCCACCATTGAAAAGCACTATAGGCAGCATATGCCAATAAGACCACTGTTAAAACACTGGTGATCAAGTTACGATGCTTTTGCCAAAACGCTTTCAGCTGGTCTATTTGTTCTTGTTCTTCTAAATCTAAAGGCATATCAATCCAAACTCATTTACTGTTAATTTATTGAGGGCTACGTTCATTCTATTCGGAGGCGCCCACAAGTGCCTCAATCACCGCTTCTAGCACCCCATCCAAGGGTACGGCCTTTTGTTCGCCACTTGCCCTTAGATCTTTGAGTTGCGCTTCATTCCTGGCTAACTCATCAGGTCCAATAATGAGCGCAAAAGCGGCGCCACTGCTATCAGCCTTCTTCATCTGGGACTTAAAGCTGGCTGACTGACCATCTGGCGGACAAAAGAGAATGGTATCGATTCCGGCGCTACGTAGTTGCTCAGCAACAATCATGGCATTTGTAAAAGTATCACCGCCCTGATGCAATACATAGATATCGCATTGGGCTTGAGCTTCAGGAAGTGATCCTGAGACCTTCATCAAATCAAGCACGCGCTCCATACCCATGGCCCATCCACATGCAGGCGCAGCTTTTCCACCCATTCTCTCAATGAGTGGGTCATACCTTCCTCCGCCTGCAATCGTTCCTTGCGCGCCGAGTTCATCAGTAATCCATTCGAAAACCGTGAGGTTGTAATAATCAAGACCACGAACTAAACGCGGATTGATCTTGCAGGGGATATTGTTGGCTTTTATTAATGCCTGCACTGCATTGAAGTGTTCAAGCGACTCTTCACCCAAAAAATCTAAGAGTTTTGGCGCACCCTCAATCAAGGCCTGCATCTCAGGATTTTTCGAATCTAGAATTCGTAAAGGATTGGTTAAAAGACGTCGCTGTGAATCTTCATCTAATTGAGACTTATTTTTTTCAAAATAAGTTACTAAGGCTGCGCGATGCTCTGCACGCTCAGGAGCCTGCCCTAAAGAATTGATCTCCAGACGAACACCCTTCAGTCCAAGCTCATCCCATAAGCGCTGACCCATGAGAATAATTTCTGCATCGATATCGGGACCAGCAAAACCCATTGCCTCAATACCAAACTGATGAAATTGACGATAACGACCTCGTTGTGGACGCTCATGACGAAACATTGGTCCGGTATACCAGAGACGTTTAGGTCCTTCATAGAGCAAATTATTTTCAATGACTGAACGCACTAATGCTGCAGTACCCTCAGGACGTAAGGTCAGTTGCTCGCCATTTAAACGATCTTCAAAAGAATACATTTCCTTTTCAACGATATCGGTTACCTCACCAATGCCTCGCTGAAATACTGCAGTAGCCTCTACTATGGGCGTTCTTAAAAACTCATAACCATAAGCTCGCGTGAGATCACGCAACACTTGTTCGAGATGAGCCCACTGGGCAGCATCTGCTGGCAATAAATCATTCATGCCGCGAACGCCATTGATTTTTTGCGTCTTCTGAACTTTCGTCTGGTTATTTTGCTCGGTCATTTTTATTCTTGTTTTGATTACGCTTTCGCTGCGTAGTTTTGCTTAACGTATTCATCCACAATGACCTGAAAGTCTTGCGCAATATTGTCACCGCGTAAGGTTTTTACCTTGACGCCATCGACAAACACAGGGGCTGCAGGAGTCTCCCCGGTACCTGGCAATGAGATACCAATATTGGCATGCTTACTTTCACCAGGACCATTGACGATACATCCCATGACTGCCACATTCATATTTTCAACGCCAGGATGTGTTTTTTTCCAGATCGGCATTTGCTGGCGCAGATAAGATTGAATATCGGAAGCTAACTCTTGAAAGGTTGTGCTCGTAGTTCTGCCGCAACCTGGACAGGCGATGACCATTGGCGTGAAATGACGCAAGCCCATCGTTTGCAAAATTTCTTGAGCAACAATGACTTCGTTTTCACGAGGTGCGCCAGGATCTGGAGTCAGAGAGACACGGATCGTATCGCCAATGCCTTCTTGCAAAAGAATACCCATGGCTGCAGTTGAAGACACAATTCCTTTGCTGCCCATCCCTGCTTCGGTTAAACCTAAGTGCAAGGGATAGTCTGCGCGCCCTGATAAGTCGCGATAGACTGCAACCAAGTCTTGCACATTACTGACTTTGCAGGAGAGCACAATTTGATTGGGATTCATTCCTAGCTCAACCGCTTTTTCTGCTGATTGCAGGGCCGACTGAATTAAGGCCTCAATCATGACTTCTTGTGCAGTCTTTGGATTGGCTAATGCAGCATTGCTATCCATGATAGAAGCCAATAGGTCTTGATCTAAGCTTCCCCAATTCACACCAATCCGAATGGGTTTGTCATATTGACATGCCGCTTCGATCATTTGAGCGAATTGTGGATCACGCTTTGCCCCCTTACCGACATTACCGGGATTAATGCGGTACTTAGAAAGTGCTTTAGCGCACTCGGGATAATCCTTTAGCAGAGTGTGGCCGTTGTAGTGAAAATCACCAATCAATGGGACCAAAACATCCATTTTGTCTAGCTGCTCACGAATATAGGGAACCGCTGCTGCAGCCTCAGGTGTATTGACTGTAATACGAACCATTTCGGATCCTGCGCGTGCTAACTCTTTTACTTGAATCGCAGTGGCAACTGCATCGGCAGTATCGGTATTCGTCATAGACTGAACACGCACCGGTGCATTACCGCCTACTGTAATGATGTTCGTTTTCCAAGCAACGGTTGCTTGACGTGTTACTCGTTTGGGAGCGGGTCCCAATGGCAAAGTACTCATTAGCTATCCAATTTCTTCAGCCATTCAATGGGCTGTTCTTGTGTTTGAATAATTTCTGCATCATGTACTGCGCGCTCACGCACGCGAGTCCGATCTACAACATCACCTGCTAGCTGACCGCAGGCGGCCGCAATATCATCACCACGAGTCTTGCGAACAGTTGCCACCATGCCAGCATCTAGAAGAATACTGGCAAATGCATTTACACGCTGCGCTGGGGAACGCTTGAGCCCAGACTCAGGAAATGGATTAAAAGGAATCAGATTCACTTTACATTTGATATTTTTCAGAAGGCGCACTAATTCTTTCGCTTGGATATCTGAATCATTAACACCATCGAGCATGCAATACTCAAAGGTTAAAAAATCTCTAGGGGCAAAAGGTAGATAACGCTCGCAGGCATCTAGCAATTCCCGTAGCGGATACTTTTGGTTAAGCGGTACCAATTGATCACGCAATGCATCGTTAGGTGCATGCAATGAAACAGCTAGTGCTACAGGGCAATCTTGTGCCAAACGATCAATCATCGGCACTACTCCAGACGTAGATACTGTTACACGTCGGCGCGATAGTCCATAAGCTCTGTCATCGAGCATTAGATGTAATGCAGAAACCACGTTATCGTAGTTGAGTAATGGCTCACCCATGCCCATCATCACCACGTTTGAAATCACACGCCCTGTGTGCTCCCAACCAGGGGTAGGATATTTTTCAATTCTGCGCACAGCTTCAGGATCATTACGCAATAGATGTTCAGCAAACCACAACTGACCAATAATTTCTCCTGAAGTCAGGTTGCGCGAGAACCCTTGGCGCCCTGTAGAACAAAAACGGCAATTGACTGCGCAACCAGCCTG